>JALFLM010000161.1 GCA_022774705.1 Lachnospiraceae bacterium
ATCGGTGATGGCGCTGCGTCTGACGGCGGTTTTTGCCTGGCTTGTATTAAAACAGCTGGACAGAGTGGAGATTCTGACACTGCGGGACGGCAGGCCTGGGAAGAAAAATGCTGTGACGGGCCGGGGCAGCTTTCAGCGAATTCTGAAAGAACTGGAGCAGGTAGAATTCGGCGGCAGGACAGGGATCAGTCAGGCTGTAAAACGCTGCAGTCTGAACGGGCGGGGAATCTGTATTATTATTTCGGATTTTCTTGATCCGGAGGGGATTGATGAGGCGGTTCGTTACCTGACCTTTAAAAAGCAGGAGATTCTGCTGATTCAGGTGCTGGCAGAAGAAGAAGTGGATTTTTCTGAGGAAGGTACCCTTGCTCTGGAGGATAAAGAGACAGGGGAACAGGTCAGAGTAACCGTGACCCGACAGACAACAGAGGTTTATAAAAGGGCACTGGAGAGGCATAATCAGGCACTGGAGAAGCTGGCGAAGCGTTACAACTGCGCGTTTCAGCAGATAATATCGGATGAAGAACTGGAAAAGGTCATTTTCCAGACATTGAATAAGAAAGGAATTTTCGGGTAAAGTGGGTTTCAGTTCGTTATGGCCACTGGCACTGCTGGTGCTGGTGCCGGTTATTATCCTGCTTTATATACTGAAGCAGGAGGCAAAACAGCATTCTTTTTCTTCTGTCATGCTGTGGCAGGAGGTTTACCGCAATATTGAGGCTGTAAAGCCCTGGGAAAAGCTGAAAAAGAACCTTCTGATGATTCTGCAGATTCTGACAGTGCTTCTGCTTGTTTTTGCACTGATGGGTCCCTGGCTGAAATCGGCAGGGAAAGAGCATGAACAGGTGATTCTTGTACTGGACAGCAGCGCCAGTATGGATACGCTTTATGATGGACAGCAGACCAGGCTGGAGGCGGCCAGAGAAGCGGCCTGCGGCTATGTGGACGGTCTTCCTGCCGGTACAGTGATTCATGTGATCGACGGCAATCAGCAGGCGGTTCTTGTTCTGTCCAGCAGTAAAGACAGGACGGAGGCGAAAAACAGAATCCGCAGTATTGAACAGACCAGTCTGGCAGGGGATTTATCGGCTTCTCTTGGTCTGGTTCAGTCCTGCGCCAGCCAGTCGGAGGATGCGCGGATCGTATTTTTTACGGATACGGCTTTTGATATGGGGGATCTGGAGGCTTCTGTGGAAAGCTTTTACAGTGAAGCGGACAATATCTCTGTGGATACGGTGGGTTATGCCGAAAAGGAGGGGAAGCTGTTGGTTCTGGCCCAGCTGACCAACCGTTCGGGAAAAACGCGGACAGCGGAAATCAATCTGTACGGAACAGATGTTCAGGGAGAAGAGAGACTTCTTGATATTGCTTCAGTGGAGATTGTTCAGGGAGAAAGTCAGCCTGTTTATTTTGAACTGGATGAGACGGGAAATACTTCTGATATACAGGTGCTGCGGGCGGAACTGAACGGAAAGGATGGGCTGGCCGGTGATAATTCGGCCTGGTGCGTGGTAGATGAGACGGGGAAGAACCGCATTCTGCTGGTGACCCAATCCAACCTGTTTGTGGAAAAGGCATTTTCCAACCTGTCGGGAATCGAGCTGTACCGTACATCTGATAAGAATCTGACGGCGGACGGATCGGCAGACGGGTATGATCTGTATATTTTTGACGGGATTGTGCCCGACACGCTGCCGGATACGGGAAGTTTCCTGTTTATCAACTGCGAACCGGAAGATATCTTTAAAAATTGTGGAAAAGTGCAGGGGAAAATGCTTACCTTTGTGGATAGTGATGTAACTGCGTATGTGTCAGGCAGGAAATTTGGTGTCAATGAATCAAGGATTTATCAGGTGCCTTCCTGGGGGACCGGTTTCCTGAAAGCAGGTGAGGATTCGGCCGGTTTTTACGGAAATTATGACGGACACGGAATTGCGGTGCTGGGATTTGATCTTCATCAGACCGATCTGGGGCTTCAGGCGGAATTTCCCGTGTTCATATCGGAACTGGCTGATTATCTGCTGGATGGAGGACTGACAGAGAAGAATTCCTGTACGGCAGGTGACAGTGTGATGCTTCACGGAAGCACGAAAGGCTCGGAACTGACATTTACGGAACCGGACGGGAAGACGAAGATGCTGGATGCTTCTCAGGCAGCCGGTTCTTACGTGCAGGTGATCAGGACCGGTATATACGAGGTTTCACAGGAACTGAACGGAAAGGTGAAAAAGCAGAAATTTTCATCAGCTTTTCCCACAGAGCTGGAATCATCCGTGGTTTCCGCACAGAGCATGGTAAAAGATGATGATCAGAATGCCGGACTTCCGGCACGTATCGGGGCTCTGGATATCAGAAATTATGTATTGATTCTGCTGCTGCTTCTGATGGCTGCGGAATGGATTGTCTATATATGGTTACAGTAAGGAGAGATAGCAATGCAGTTGGAAATTGCGCGCCCCTGGGCGCTGCTGCTTCTGCCGGTATTTGCCGGAATTGTGATCTGGTCAGCCGGAGGACTCCGCAGCCGCTCCCGGACAAGGCGGATCGGAGAAACACTGATGAGATGTCTGGTTATGACACTGGTGATTTTTGCCGTTTCCGGTATGAGCATCCGTAAAAGCAGTGATATGACAACGACCATATTTCTGGTGGATCTGTCGGACAGCGTGAAAAATGTCCGCGCCGAGGAAGCGGAATTTATACAGTCGGCCATAGCAGAGATGCCGCATAAAAATCAGGCGGGTATCGTGGTATTCGGTTCGGATGCCCGGATTGAGCAGTTTGTCAGTGAGAAAAAGGCTTTTACGGCTTTTCAGTCTGAGGTGACGGCAACGGCTACCAATCTGGAACAGGCCATACAGACGGCACTGGCTCTGTTTCCCGACGGAGATGCCTGCAGGCTGGTACTTCTGACCGACGGAGCGGAAAATGAAGGCAGTGTCAGCGATATGGCATACTCTTTTACCGGTTCCGATATTGAACTGAAGGTTGTCAGATACGACAGTCATGTGGAAAAAGAAGTTTATATCAGCAATGTTTCTCTGCCTGAGACGATTCATCAGGGGGACCGGTTTCAGGTTCAGGTGGACATCTATTCCACCGAAGCGACAGAAGCAAAGGTATCTTTGTATTCCGGCAGAACGCTGAAGGGGCAGAAGGAAGTAATCCTGCAGAAGGGCAGCAATCAGCTTGTATTTTCCGATGAAGGTCTGGAAGGAGGCCTGAAAAGCTACAGGGTAACTGTGGAAGCCGAACAGGATACGGTTTCGATCAACAATATTTACAGTGCATTTACCACGGTGGAGGCACGTCCGAAGCTGCTGGTGGTGGAGGGTGAAAAAGGTCTGGGCAGGGAATTTCAGAATATTCTGAAGGCCTGTAATTATGATTATGATGTGGTGACACCCTCCGGTGTGCCGGGGAAGCTTTCCGATATGACTCAGTACCAGTCGGCGGTGCTCATCGATGTTTATGCTGATGATCTGCGGAAGGGCTTTCTGGATATGGTGGAAACCTGGGTGAAGGATTACGCGGGCGGCCTGATTGCCATCGGCGGAAGGAACAGCTTTGCCCTGGGTAATTACCGGAATACGCCGCTGGAAGAGGTTTTGCCTGTTAAAATGGATCTGGAGGGAGAAAAACAGGTACCGAAGCTGGCCATGACCATGGTTATCGATCATTCGGGCAGTATGAGCTCACCTTCCACGGAAAAAAGCAGCATTACCTGTATGGATGTGGCTAAACAGGCGGCAGTTAATGCGCTGGATTCGCTGCGGGAAATTGACGAAGTGGGTGTACTGGCCTTTGATGATGGATACACATGGTCGGTGCCTTTGCAGGAAGTGTCAGATACAGAGGAAATCGCCGCAAGGATAGCCGGTATTTCAGCCAATGGCGGGACCAGCATTTACCCGGCACTGGCGGAAGCAGTGGATAAGATGAAGCGTTCCGATGCTCCCCTGAAGCATATCGTGCTTCTGACTGACGGGCAGGATGGATTTCATCAATACGGTGATCTGCTGAAAAAAATGGATGAATACGGCATTACGTTGTCCACGGTGGCGGTGGGAACGGAGGCTGATACAAATACGCTGAAGAATCTGGCTGAAAAAGGAGGAGGCAGGTACTATTATTCTGATGCGGGAACGGCGCTGCCCCGTATCTTTGCTCAGGAGGTGTATCTTTCTGTAAAAAGTTATCTGATCAACGAGGAATTCACGCCGGTAATTGCCGGCTCCCATGAGATTATTGAGGGGATTTTCACGGACGGAAGCCCCGATCTGCTGGGGTATATTGCTTCCACGGAGAAACCGACAGCCACGGTGATTCTGGAATCCCACCGGGGAGATCCCATTCTCAGTGTATGGCAGTATGGTCTGGGAAAAACGGTGGCATGGAACAGTGACGGGACAAATCAGTGGACCGGAAATTTTGCCGGATGGGAGAATTATGCTGCGCTCTGGCGCAATATCATAGACTGGACCATCTCCGGAAGTGACCCGGGAGAGGATATGCTGCAGGTGGAGCAGGAGGCTTCTTCTGCGGTGATTACCTATAACACGGACACTTACAGTGCAAAGACCAGCATCTCTGCGGTTATCACCGGAGAAGACGGCAGACAGCAGGAAGTGAAGCTGAAAGTTACATCTCCCGGTGTTTACAGTGCACAGGTGCCGCTGGACGAAACCGGTGTTTACAGCATTAATGTCCGCAATCAGGACGGTAAGGAAATCGTAAAAAACATCAATACGGCAACAGCCATGCAGTATTCGCAGGAATACCGGTATGCGGATATTTCCGGCAATCTGGACAGTTTTGTGGAAAATGTCTCCGGGCGTTATATTGAAAAGCCCGGGGAAGTATTTGACACGAAGCTGACAGGTTCCGTGTCACGGAAAGATCTTACGGAATGGCTCCTGCTGGCAGCTGTCTTTCTGTTTGTGCTGGATGTGGTGGTCCGAAGGATGCGCGCGGACTGGCTGGCAGGCATTGCAAAGGGATGGAAACGGGCTGCGGGAGGACTGAAGCGTACCGGAGGTGGTGCTAAGAAACAGAAGAACGAAAGCGCTGCATGGTCAGTGAAAGGTGCAGAACCGGCAGCAGAAAGTCCTGTTCAGGCAGTGAAAAATGAAGAGCAGGCAGTGGAAAGTCCCGTTCAGGCAGCTGAAAATCAGGTTTTGGATAAAAAGGTGGATAGGAAAGATAAAAAATCCGTCCGGAAATCCGGCAGGAAATCTGACAAAACTGCGAATGCGGCGAGGGATGACAGCGTAATTGATACTTCTGTATTATTGAAGAAAAAAAGAGACAGGGATCTTTAAAAATCCGGTATTGTAAAAAGTCCGGCAGGAGAGGTGGAAGACACATCTGCTGTCGGACTTTGATTTTATCAAAAAAGTTCTGCGGGAATTGTTTTGGGCGTCAGCAGAATTGCTTCATCTCTTCCAGCAGATTTTCATCTGTTTTTATGATACAGTCAGCCAGTGAGATACTTTCCACGGAAGCATTGGAATATTGATTGATTGCCTGACTGAGAGTCTGAATGCCCATATTGCAGCCATCCATGATCAGTTTTGCAACCTGGCTGTCTTCCTTTTTCATCATCATTTTCATTTCCGATGTGGTCCAGGTAAAAAGAGCGGTTCCCGGGCAGGGAGACTTGCCTTTTCTCCCCAGCTGCCCCAGCAGGGAATCTGCTTCATTCCGCAGACAGAGGTGTCGGTTGATGTTGTATTCGATCAGGTTTCTGAGCCCCGGTGCAGCGGCATAGCGCTGCAGCTGTTTCAGGCTGTTCAGGGCAATTCTGCAGCCTGTGCTGCATTCTTCCAGAAGTTTTACAGTGTGATTTTCCATACTAATCTCCATTCTGCCGTTTCAGATTGCTTTTTGATGATGGGTATATGAAACCGGAAGCCTGGAAAGAAGGCATCCTTTTCATTTACCGTATCCGTTTATCAGGCAGAGATAATGTATGCAGAACACAGGAGTATTATGCATGTCCCTTGTACACTTTTGATATCACTACATAAAAGTGCACTGTTCCAGTGCATAATAGATCTCCCGGATTCGCAGGGAATCTTCCGGATAGGCCTTTCTTCTGATATAAAGTGCATCTCCGAGATGGCTCATGGCTTCCATGGCATCGCCGTGGTTGATGTAATATAACCCCAGCTGGTAATGGCATGTAGCGGTATCCTGGTGGTCCGCTCCGTTTTTTTCTGTGGAAAGGCGCAGAGCTTCCAGAAGTGCTTCGAGGGATGCTGTTGTGTTATCGTTGAAATCCATGTTTTCCTCCTGATAATGTTTCTGATTTTGCTTTTTATGTATTTATGATCGTGTTTCCGATTATATCGTTGATTGTGATCGTACCTGTGATCATGACTGTTTATCTGAAGTACTGATTTTTTCTTTGAGCAGTTGGTAATAGTACCGGGTACGGGGCAGTTCAACGCCGTACTTATGAGCTTCCTGCAGCAGATACCCGCTGAAGGTTTCCAGTTCGCAGGGATGACCTGCATCCACATCACGTCTCATGGAGCTGGTACCGGTGGGAGACTGAAGATTCATGAAAAACTGAATCCGGTCCTGAGTATAGTCGTCGGGTATATTGACGTGTTTTGAACGGGCCATGAGGCAGGCTTCGTCAAGCAGCGCTTCCATATCTTTTATGTGCTCCGGTTCTGCGCGGAGATCACCCACATTGGCACTGTACGCCGCTGTCATGATATTGAAAGCACAGTTGAAAATGTATTTTTTCCAGATAGCGGCTTCAATGTCTTCTTCCACAATACAGGTCACGCCGGTGGGAGCAAACAGATCATGAACGGTCTGCACAGCGGCTTTAATGGCAGGTTCCCCGGAACGGGTACCGATGCGCAATGTGGCGTAATCGCCTTTCTGAACAATGGTGTAATCAGGTTCACTGCCGGAAATGATGTAGATCAGCGAATCCACGACAATACCCTTTTGCAGGGTATCTCGTGTCCGGTCCGCAGGATCAATGCCGTTGAGAACCGGAACGATAATGGTGTGGTTATCCACGATAGGTGCCAGCTGCCGGCAGATCTGTTCCAGAGAATAGTTTTTAACGCTGATCACCAGAATATCGGCAGTACCGATTTCGGAAATCTGGTCGGTGACAAGAGCCGGGGTTACGTGACGGTCGCCGATAAATTCACTTTTCAGAGTGAGTCCGTTTGCCTTCAGATGCTCTTTCCGGGTCCCTCTGGCAAAAAACGTGACGTTCTGATAAGTGGAAGCAAGGGCAGCACCGAGAAAACCGCCTACCCCGCCGAGCCCGGCCACAACGATCCGGGTGTCTGAGAAATTATCTGAAAAATTCATATGAGACATGATAAAAAGTACTCCTCCATCATTTGTACAGCTGCACGAAGCTGTAATTTGTGTACAGTTTATCACAGTTTAAACGGCATTGTCCATACAGCGAAAGAAAGCATCGGACCTTTTGTGAGGCCGGTGCTTTCTTTTCGGGATGTTATGCAAAATGGATATTAAGCGAAAGTAACTTTTCCGGTTTCGATATCGTAGACTGCAGGAAGGATTTCCAGTTTGCCCTGATCCTTCAGTCCTCTGAGTACCGGGTTCTCCAGCAGTCTCTGTACGCTGTTTTGGGCATTGAGCCATTCGCACTTTCTGGGATCGTGTTCATTTTTGATGGCCCAGCGGATCTCATCGGTTATGAAGCGGACATTGCCGTGGCCGCCGCCTTCCAGTGTCGAATGGACAGCTCCGCAGTGGGTATGTCCCATCACAACGATGAGAGAAGTTCCCAGATGATCCGCTGCATACTCTGCAGAACCGGATTCATTGATGCCGATTACATTGCCGGCGTTGCGGATAACGAACAGATCTCCCAGACCGGCGGAGAAGATGTGCTCCGGAGGTACTCTGGAATCACCGCAGGTGACGATAACCGCATAAGGTTTCTGACCGTTTTTTGTAAGGTCAAGTCGTCTGGCATCATCCAAAACGGACGGATTGCAGGAGTGAGTTACATAGTATTCATTACCTTTTTTTAATCGTTCTAAAGCTTCGTGGTACATCTTATCACTTTTCCTTTGTATGCTTGTTCTCTGGCGACTGTGACCGCATTAACCGGTCGGTAGGAAAAATATACCACATTATCGAAATAATGTCCATAAATGAATAAACTTTTTGTAGAAATACTGTAAAAATGCACAAAAACGAAGAGCCGGTTTGTGTGGTGAGGAATAAAACAAAGCGGAGGGGAAAGATTTTAACCGCTGTTCATTCTGTATGACGTGTGATATACTTATACACATGAGGTGGATTTCATGAGGAGGAACTGCAATGGGAATTTATCTGAATCCGGGCAATGAAGGATTTAAAAGTGCACTTCGTTCTAAAATATACGTTGATAAAACAGGAATGATTGAATATATTAATTCTGTTCTGGATACAGAACAGCGCTATATCTGTATCAGCAGACCCAGGCGGTTTGGCAAATCGATTGCAGCAGAAATGCTGGTTTCCTATTATGACAGAAGCTGTGATTCAGAAGAGATGTTTCGGGGGCTGCGTATTTCGGAGTATTCTGATTATCGAGAACATCTGAATCAGTATGATGTGATTCATATAGATATGAATGCCTTTCTCCACAAACGGGACAGGAGAACGAGAAGGGAAATTTCAGTGGAGGATGCTGTTTTTCTGCTGGAAGAAACTGTGATCGGAGAATTAAGAAATGAATTTCCTGACTCGGTTGGTAAGGAGGATATAGATTTACCGGACGTGCTGGCAAGAATCAATTATGATACAAAACGTAAATTTATTATCATAATTGACGAATGGGATACCATATTCCGGGAAGACCGCTTTGATTTAAAGGCGCAGGAAGAGTATGTGACTCTTTTGCGGGGGCTGTTTAAAGATGCACCTTCAAAAAAATTTATCAAGCTGGCTTATTTAACAGGTATTCTTCCGATTAAAAAATATGGAAAAGAATCTGCATTGAACAATTTTGATGAATTTACCATGACAAATCCGGGTAATCTGGCAGAGTATGTGGGTTTTACCGAATCGGAAGTGGACAACCTGTGTGAACAGTATGGAGTGGATTTTTCTGAAGCAAAGCGATGGTATGATGGATATTCATTCAGACAGACACAGCATATATACAGTCCCAATTCTGTGGTAAAGGCATTGCTGAAAAAGGAATTTGACAATTACTGGACCAGCACAGAAACTTATGAATCGCTGAAGAGTTATATCGCTATGGATTTTGATGGTCTGAAAACAGCAGTTGTACAGATGCTTGGGGGGAATTGCTGGAGTATCGATATCAGTACCTTCGAAAACGATATGGTCAGTTTCCAGAACAAAGACGATGTATTGACGGTATTGATTCATCTTGGCTATCTGGCATATAAGCAGGATACAGAAGAGGTATATATCCCCAATGAGGAAGTACGGTCCGCATTTGTCAGTGCGATTAAAAAATGCAGCTGGAATCAGGTGATACAGGCAATTAATAAATCGGAAGCATTGCTGCAGGCAACCTGGCAGGGAGATTCCGAGGCGGTAGCCCGTGGAATAGACAGAGTGCACGAATCAAGCACATCAATCCTGAATTATAATAATGAGAATTCATTGAGTTGTGTGATTTCGCTGGCATATTATAATGCAATCAATGAGTATACGCTGGTGAGAGAATTTCCAACAGGAAAAGGATTTGCCGATGTGGTATTTTTACCCAGAAAATTTTCTGATAAACCGGCAATGATCGTGGAATTAAAATGGGAGAAATCTGCACAGGGAGCAATCGAGCAGATTAAAAATAAAAATTATGTACAGGCGCTGGAAGAATATAAAGGGAATCTGATTCTGGTCGGTATTAATTATGACAAAGCCAGCAAAAAGCATCAGTGCTGTATAGAGAAATGGAACATCCGGTAATGAGCATAAAAGCATTATAGTATGATATCTGACTGAACTGTAATATGGAGGTTATTCATGGAAAAACAGCAATCCGTTATGGATACGATTAATATATTATATGATACATTTTTTGAGCAGGAGAAGAAGATAGCGAATTATATTATGCAGAACCGTGAGGAAGTGGTGAATATGACCATCGGTGAACTGGCGGAGGCGAGCGGCACCAGTGTGGCTACTATTTCCCGATTCTGCAAAAAGTGTGAGGTGGATGGATTTCATCATCTGAAGATTAGTCTGGCCCGGGAAATTGTAGAAGGTGATTCCAATACACCGGTTTCCAACCATATTTCCAGAGATAATATCGGTCAGTCTCTCCAGAATATTCTGGCCAATAAGATGGAGGAACTGAAACAGACCGTATCTCTGATCAATGAAAAACAGCTGAATACGATTCTGGACTGCATCCAGCATGCGGGGGTGGTTCAGCTGGTGGCTGTGGGAAATACCATCCCTGTTGCTCTGGATGGTGCTTTCAAGCTGAATGAGATCGGGATCAAAGCTGTGGCAGGCACGATCTGGGAGACACAGCTTGCGTTTACGCTTTCACTGAAAAAGGGGGATGTTCTGATCGCCATTTCCAATTCCGGTGAGTCAAGGCAGGTGGTTAAGATGGTAAGGACTGCCAGAAAAAACGGCGCCACAACCATAGGTATCACCAACAACCCCAAATCGACCATCGGCAGTGATGTGGATTATCATATTCAGACTGCCACCAGGGAAAAACTGTTTCTTAATGAATTCTGTTTTTCAAGAGTTTCGGCCATGACAGTCATGGAGATTCTGTATCTGTTCCTGACGGTAGGGCAGGAAAGAAGCTATGACCGTCTCAGTGCGTGCGAAAGTCTGATTGCCGATGAGAAAGTCTGAAAAGTATAGAATATTTGGAATTTGAAAAAGAACATTCGGAAATATAAAACAAACTCAGACATATAAAAAGACTTGAAATATGTAAAAAAGACCGTGAGATCACGTCTGACCGGGAGTACAGGCTCCCGGCATGCAGACAGATTTTACGGTCTTTTTTTGTCGTTTACGAATTTTCATGATGAAAGCACATGACCTTTTAACCCTTGTATCTCATCTTCATGAAAATAAATTACGCCTTCATAAAAAGTGGGCTTATACTGCCGGGTATAAGAATTAGTACAATACTATGGCATAATACACAAAATGAACGAATCGGAGCGCGATATATGAGGTAAAAACTGTCAATTTTTCATAAAAATAATTTTCACAGTGAAATTTATTGACAATAATTATTTTCATGGTATAATACGAGACATGAAGAAAAATATCGCGATATAAGAAATTCATGAAAATTATTTACACAACAAAATGTTCCTGATGCGAAATGAAAAGTCAAGTCAAAGGAGAGAAAGAGATGCGGATTACAGAATTGCTGAGCAAAGAGGCCATCGATCTGAATGTCAGTGTGAAATCCAAAGCTGATGTGATTGATTACATGACAAAGCTGCAGGAAAAAGCAGGAAATCTGAATGATAGAGAAGAGTATAAAAAAGGCGTGCTGGCACGTGAAGCCGAGGGTACTACCGGAATCGGTGAAGGAATTGCCATTCCTCATTCCAGAGGTCCTGCAGTAAAGAAAGCAGGTCTGGCAGCTATCGTGGTGAAGGATGGTGTGGATTATGAATCCATGGATGATGAACCCGTTTATCTGGCTTTTATGATCGCTGCACCGGAAGGCGGCGGTAACATTCATCTGGAAGCGCTGGCCAGATTGTCAACCATGCTGATGGATGAAGAGTTCAAGGATTCTCTGATTCAGGCAAAGTCAGCAGATGAATTCTTACAGATTATTGATGATAAGGAAAATGAACTGGACGGAAAGAAGAAAGCTGCTGCAGCCGAGGGTGCAAAGACCGGCTACCGGATTCTGGCGGTTACAGCCTGCCCCACCGGCATTGCACATACTTTCATGGCAGCGGAAAATCTGGAGAAAAAGGGAAAAGAAATGGGAATTCCCGTCAAGGTTGAAACCCAGGGTGCTGACGGTGCGAAAAATGTGCTGACACCGGAAGAAATTCAGGCAGCAGAATGCATCATCATTGCAGCTGATAAAAACGTGGATCTGGCCCGCTTTAACGGAAAACCGGTGATCGTCACCAAAGTTGCCGATGGTATCCACAAACCTCAGGAGCTGATCGAACAGGGCATTAGCGGACAGGTACCTGCTTATCATCACAGCGGCAGTGCATCGGAACAGATGGAAAGCGGTGAAAAGGAAAGCATCGGAAGAAAGATTTACAAGAATCTGATGAACGGCGTATCTCACATGCTTCCCTTCGTAATCGGCGGCGGTATTCTGATCGCGCTTGCTTTCCTGCTGGATGACTACAGCATCGATCCTTCCAATTTCGGTAAAAATACACCGGTTGCAGCTTATCTGAAAACCATCGGTGAATATGCCTTTGGCATGATGCTTCCGGTATTATCCGGTTATATTGCCATGAGTATTGCAGACAGGCCCGGTCTTGCGGTTGGTTTTGTAGCAGGTCTGGTTGCCAAAGCAGGAAGTACATTTGCAAATCCCGCAGGCGGCGATGTCAATGCCGGTTTCCTGGGTGCTCTGTTTGCCGGTTTTGCAGCAGGTTATCTGGTACTCGGATTGCAGAAGCTGACTTCCAAAATGCCTCAGGCATTAAACAGTCTCCGTCCCATGATTATTTACCCCGTATTCGGTATTTTCCTGGGCTCTGCGGTGACCACACTGATCAATCCTTTTATGGGCATGATCAATGATGCGCTGACCGGTGTTCTGAACAGTATGAATGGCGCCAGCAGAGTTCTTCTGGGCATTGTTGTAGCAGGTATGCAGTCGGTTGATATGGGCGGCCCGGTTAATAAAACTTCTTATGTATTTGCAACTTCTCAGCTGGCAGAAGGCAACTTTGAAATTATGGCAGCGGTTATGGCTGGTGGTATGATTCCTCCTCTGGCAATCGCGCTCTGTACTACATTTTTCAAGAACCGTTTCACCCAGAAGGAAAGAGAATCCGGTCTGGTCAACTACGTGCTGGGATTATCCTTCATCTCTGAAGGTGCAATTCCTTTTGCAGCAAGTGATCCACTCCGCGTACTTCCTTCCTGTATTATCGGTTCAGCAACTGCAGGCGGATTGTCCATGCTGTTCGGATGTACCCTGCGGGCACCTCACGGCGGTATTTTCGTACTGCCTACCATCGGACATCCGCTGCTGTATGCACTGGCGATTCTGATTGGTTCTGTTGTGGGCTGTCTGATTCTGGCTGTTCTGAAAAAGCCTCTGAAAGAAGCTGAGAAATAGTCCGATTGTAATTCGGTTATAAAAAGGCCGGCCTGTATACAGGGCCGGCTGTCAGATAAAGTGAATAAGGAGATTTAATCCAATGAAACAGAAATGTGCCCGCAAAGCATTTGAACTGATTGAAGACGGCATGATTGTTGGATTGGGGGGCGGCTCTACAGTCGCTCTCCTGATCCGGGAACTTGAAATACAGAAAAAGAATATCCGCGCAGTGACTCCTTCCCAGGATACCATGGAATTGTGCATGGAACATCATATTCCTCTGGTTCCGTTGGAAATGGTGGATTATATTGATATTGCTTTTGACGGATGCGATGAGCTGGATCGGAATCTGAATGCACTGAAAAGCTGCGGCGGGATTCACACCAGAGAAAAGATTGTGGCATCCATGGCAGAAGAATATGTGCTGCTGGCAGATGAAGGAAAGTGGAAGGAAACACTGGAATTTCAGTATCCGGTAACGGTAGAGGTGATCCGTCCGGCAAGAAAATATGTACGGAAGCGTCTGGAAGAACTGGGAGCTGTTGTGACAGAACGCCGTGCAGACGGGAAAACCGGTACGATGGTCAGTGATGATGGAAACTATCTGATGGAAGCTGCATTTTCCCATGTGGAAGATACGGAAGAGCTGTTTGGAAAACTGGAAGCAATCACCGGTATCGTGGAACATTCACTTTTTTACGGAATAGCCCGAAAAGCCGTGATTGCAAAAAAAGATGGAATTGATATAATAGAAAGAGATTAGAAAGGAATCGGTAGAGATGGAAAAACTGAACTGGGGTATTTTAGGAACAGGATGGATCGCTCATGAAATGGGTGAAGCACTGAATGCGGTAAACGGTGAGATTTATGCGGTATGTGATACCACTCTGGAAGGCGCACAGAAATACGCGGAAGAATTCGGCGTAAAAAAAGCCTACGGCAATGCCGATGAGATGATTGCCGATGAAAATGTGGATATCATCTACATTGCAACACCTCACAATCTGCACTATCAGTTTCTTTTGAAATCTGTAAAAGCAGGCAAACATGTATTCTGCGAAAAGTCCATTACGGTAAACAGCCGCCAGTTGGAGGAATGCGTGGCAATTGCTGAAGAAAAAGGTCTGGTAATCTGCGACGGCATGACACTCCTTCATATGCCGCTTTACAAAAAGCTGAAACAGATGGTTAATGACGGTGCAATCGGCAAGGTGAAGATGGTACAGGTGAATTTCGGCAGCTGCAAGGAATATGATGTGAAAAACCGCTTCTTTTCCAAGGAACTGGCTGGCGGCGCACTGCTGGATATCGGTGTTTACGCAACCACATTTGCAAGATTTTTCATGAGCAGCAAGCCGGATGTGGTTCTGACAACCGCCAATTATTTTGAAACCGGCGTAGATGAAACCAGCGGAATTCTGCTGAAGAATCCCGACGGTGAGATGGCGGTTATGGCGCTGACCATGCGTGCAAAACAGCCCAAGCGCGGTGTAGTAGCCGGTGAAAAGGGATTTATCGAAGTATGTGAGTATCCCAGAGCAGCGAAAGCTACTATTACCTATACAGAAGACGGCCACACAGAGGTAATCGAAGCCGGCGAAAGCGCCAAAGCACTTCAGTATGAAGTACAGGATATGCAGGACTATGTGAGAAACCACGGAGGTCAGGAGAACCTGAGAATCGTCCGCGATGTTATGGAAACACTGACCGCTGTACGCAATCAGTGGGGTATGGTATATCCCTTTGAATAACGAAAGGCAGCGAATCTGTTAAAATTAAGGAAAGTAACGTATCCGTTGAACCAGCAGAGCGTAAGGAACTTTTCAGTCAGGGAAAAGGTGAAAAAATGAGTAAAAAATATTTCTTTTTCGATATTGATGGAACTTTGACAGACAGAACAACAGGACAGATTGTTCCATCAGCCGCAGAAGCAATCAGAAAACTGAAGCAGGCGGGGCATTTTGTGTCCATAGCCACGGGCCGGGCATTTTATAAAGCTGAAAACTTCCGCAGAGACAATGGCTTTGACCATATGGTATGCAACGGCGGACATGGGATCGTATATGAAGGGGAACTGAGAGAGAACCGTCCTCTGGATTATGAAAAGGCAAAAGCTGTTTATGACCAGGCGATTGCTCTGGGATACGGTGTATTTACAGCCATTGATGATTCCAAAAAGGTCTATGCCAGCAGTTTCCGCTTTTATGAGCAGGCGGGTATGCGCAAAGAACCTACCACGTACATTGTGGATGAAAATTTTGATCCGGAAGATGGCGGTGTGATCTATAAAATGTATGTATCCATCCCGGAAGAAGAGGAAGAACGCCTGACTCTGAAAGACACCCTGGGACATCTCCGTTTTGAAAAGCCGTATCTTATGTTTCAGCCTGATGAGAAAAAGGAGGGAATCCTCCGGATGCTGGAATATGCAGGAGGATCTCCCTCGGATGTGGTGGTTTTCGGAGATGATTACAATGATCTGGTTATGTTTGATGAGCAGTTTTACTGTGTCGCCATGGGCAACGGATGCGATGCCCTGAAAGAAAAAGCCGATTACGTAGCGGAAAAAAATACGGAAGACGGTATTTACAAAGCTTGTGAAGCTCATGGATGGTTCTGAAACGGCTGGCAAAAATATACATATTTGCTTGACATATTTTTACATGAGTGATACAATGTGTTCCAAACTACAGCAGATTAAAGCATTGAACGGGAAGAGTAACCGGAGGCAGAGAATTTCAGCAAGCGGCAGATGATGGGAGCGCCGCATTCCGTACCGGCGAAAATCACCCGGGAGCTTCATATTGAAACTTTTTGTAACTGTTTTCGAGGCTGACTCTGAACAGTAATAGCTTTTTATCAAAAAGGAGTAGAGTCTGACGTGGGCTGCACGTTACAGCAGCATCGGATAGAGAGCTCTGCGTTTTGTATGCAGATGCATGTATGAAGCAGCGGCGTCTGTCCGGATCGAGTGCGGAAGCAATTCCGAATTCAGGTGGTAACGCGTGTATGGCACGTCCTGTTTACAGGACGTGCTTTTTTTGTAAAAGAAGCGGTGCGGTGAAGCTGTGCGCCGGGATTCTTTTACATGGCATTTTCCCTTAGCTGTCCGGGCTGCGCCGCGTTTTTAAGGCGGGTTCAGGCAGTTACCATTTCTTTAAACAAAGGAGCAATTAAGATGAAAGACATTGTCGAAATCAGATGGCACGGCCGCGGCGGCCAGGGTGCAAAGACTGCAGCGCTTCTGCTGGCAGATGTTGCATTCCAGACTGGTAAATATGTACAGGGTTTCCCTGAGTACGGTCCGGAGCGTATGGGTGCTCCCATTACGGCTTACAACCGGATCAGTGATACTCAGATCAGGGTTCATTCCAATATTTATGATCCCGATTACGTAGTTGTAGTTGATGAAAGTCTGCTGGAGACAGTTGATGTGACCAAAGGTCTGAAAAAAGAGGGCGCAATTGTCATCAACACGGAAAAAACCAAGGAAGAAATCCTTCCTCATCTTCACGGATATGAAGGAAAAGTATTTATTATCGATGCGAGAAAGGTTTCCGTCGCAGCGCTTGGTAAATATTTCCCCAACTCGCCCATGCTGGCTTCCATTGTAAAGGTAAGCGGTGTTATGGACAGAGAGACATTTATGAAAGAGATGCGCAGTTCATTTGCACATAAATTTGCTTCCAAGCCCGAAGTTATCGAAGGCAATATGAAAGCACTGGAAATGGCATTTGACGAGGTACATTAACCGTATAGTAAAGCATTTATTGAATGAAACGAAAGGATTAAGAACATGGCTACAGATATGAATAAATTAAATGAATCCTGCAGCTGGAAGGACCTGACTGAGGGTATGCAGATTTACGAAGGCGGTACATCTGCAAAATTCCACACCGGCGAATGGACAGCGATCAAGCCGGATTTTGATGCAGAGAAATGTACACAGTGTCTGCTCTGCGTGCCTGTCTGTCCTGACAGCGCAATTCCGGTTTCCGATTACAAGAGAGGAAATTTTGATTATGACCACTGCAAAGGCTGCGGCATCTGTGTAAATGCCTGCAAGCCCGGTGCTATTACAATGAAAGGAGTAAATAAATAATGGCTAGAAGAGATCGTTTATCCGGTAATGAAGCGGTTGCAGAGGCACTTCGCCAGATCAATCCCGATGTAATGCCCGCATTCCCTATTACTCCTTCAACAGAAATTCCCCAGTATTTTTCAAAATTCGTGGCAAACGG
>JALFLM010000033.1 GCA_022774705.1 Lachnospiraceae bacterium
ATAGAGTTGCTCATGAGTCTGTACAGAAACCGGACTTTTTTGTCAATCCCGAAATCCCATATTAGGAACGAAATCTATATAAGGAGGTACAGAAAAAATGTACGATTTGGCGTTCCCCCGAGTTCGGGGGTTTTCGGGCAAAAAGCAGACAGCCTGGAAAAAACAGCGGGATACATTCCTTTCTGAAAAAAGGATGACCACTGAAACGAAATACCGGCTGATCGGTTTTGCAGTTACTTTGCTATTCAGTATGCTTATGATCATTCATCCCGCTTTTGCAGAAGAGGCGTATGAGAGCGAAGTGTCGGATCTGCTTGAAAAAGTTGTAAAAGCAATCACGTTTATTTTTCAGGGAGTCGGTCTTGTAAATCTGGTTTGGGGAGCTGGCGCATTAATCCTGGCGTTCCGTGCTGATAATGGTGAGGCACAGAATGGTGCGACGCTCAGAGCAATCGCAGGGCTGGTGTTGATCTTCCTCCCGTATATCATTAAAGCATTTGGATTATTCGATTTGATCGGAGGATCCTCTCTGTCTGTAAAATAACGTCAGTAAATGGATGTAGAAAACACAGAAATCATGGAAATGGATGGCTCAAAAAACAGAGAACATTCATTTCCATGAAATGATTAAAGGATAAATATGGGTGAACTTATATATAACGGATTGAGCGTGATATTCGGTTCCACAATGATCGATTCCATTGATTCGTGGATGACCAAAATACTGGATATCCTGCAGAATTCCTTCGCTGAGATTTTTAGTAATGATGCTTTTCATTTCCTGCAGATTATGGCAGTTTCTTTACTGATCATTAATTATTTCTGGGATCTTTCCAGCCAGGCGAGCCGTGATATGATTACTTTGGAAAAGCTGGTTTCATCTCTGGTGCGTCTGTTTATCGGAGTTGCCATTCTGCTCTATCTTCCCGATCTGTTAGACCATATCTTTAAACTGGGTGCGGCTTTATATCATGTGATACATAACAGTGCACAGGAAAGAACCATGCAGAATATGACGATCTTCGGGCAGCATGAATGGCCGGAATATGAAGCGGAGATCAATTTTAATGGAAGCAAAACAACGGCAAAGGAATTGATTGAGCAGGCATTCGGAAAGTTTTCCATTACCAATTTTATCAGCAACCTGTATTGCTGCCTTCTTTCCCTTATTATGATGCTGCTGTGTATGATCGCAAAAATCGCAGGCTATCTGCTGATCACTTCCAATGCAGTAAATCTGATCATACGTGCATTTATCGCTCCGATTGGAGTGGTCAATATTTTTGATGACAGCTCCAGAAGCTCCGGCGTACGGTATTTAAAGAAATTTGCGGCAGCAGCTCTGACTTTCGCAGCAATGAGCCTTGCTTTATGGGGAACTTCCGTCATTTCAGAAAATCTGCTGGCTTCTACAGTGGCAGATGCAGTGGGCAGTGCGGAAATAACACCGGACAATCTGAAAAAGCTGTTTTCGCTGGGCACGATGGTGGAAGCAGCAGTCATTCAATTTGCAGGAATCGGAGCCCTGGCAGCAGTAAAAACAATCGCAGATGATGCAATGGGAGCATAGAGGAAATGATTACAACGAAAGTACCAAAGGATATCAGGAAATACAAACCCAAAGTATTGGGAAATCTGACGGTCCGGCAGCTGGTGTGCATCTCTCTGGCAGCGGTCGCAGATTTTCTTATTTATACGCTGATCATGAAACCATACGGTGTTTCATTTGACGAGATCAAATGGTTTGTCTTTGCAATCGACTGTATGATTCTGGCTTTTTTGATTGAAGTGGAGGACATGCCAATGGAAAAATATCTTTCGAAAGTCATTTTTGAAAGATATTTTTCTCCTTCTCACAGAATTGCGAAGAATGTCATCATCGAAAAGAAAAAACGGAGCAGGAAGAAAACAAAACGGTCCAAAAAGGCGTTGAAAAAGCGGGATCGCTTTCATCCGGAATACAGGCCATATGCATAGGAGGGATATTTATGGGGAAACCATTTCACCGATTTCATAAAACAAAAAAGCCAAAAAAAAGCATGCTTTCAACTTCTGCACAGAGTATTCCATATCTGCAGGTGTATGCCAATGGAATCATTGAAGTGGAAGCAGGTGTTTTTTCCAAATCATATCGAATACCGGAAATGAATTTCATAAATGCCAGTGACAAAGTCCAGAAACGGATTGTTCTGGCATATTCCCGGTTTTTGAGCAGTTTTGATGAAAGCGTGACGGTTCAGATGACTTTATTTAACAGAACCATTGATATTGAGGAATTCCAGGAGAGAGTTTTTTTCAAAATGAAACCGGACGGTCTGAACGACTACCGGGAAGAACTGAATAATGTGATTCTGGAGAAGATGACAAAAGCGAAAAACAACCTGCGCACAGAGAAAATCATGACAGTGACTCTGGAGGCAAATGAGATTGCGCAGGCGGTAGAATTGTTTGATCAGATTGATGACAGTATTTCCATGAATATGCAGATGATTACGGAATCAGACGCAGAACCATTAACCATTTATGAGCGGCTTGAGATTCTAAACAGCATATACAATCCGGATTCTGCAAAACCGCTTTGTGAAAAACGGATGATCCAGGGGAACGAAGTGGAATCCTTCAGCCTGGAAAACTGCATACGGCAGGGCATCACCACGAAAGATGTGATTGCACCTGCTTCTTTCGATTTCAAAAATGACCATATCCGGATCGGGAACAGTTATGCAAAAACATTTTATATCTCCAACTATCCTTCCTGGATCAAGGGAGATATTCTCTCCGATTTTGCCTCCATTCCTGCCAATCTGCTGGTCAGTGTGTATTTCAATACCATCAATCCGGGGAAATCCCTGAATCTGCTGAAACGCCAGCACAGCAATATTGCCAGCAATCTGGTACAGATCCAGAAAAAAGCAGCGGGCCAGTATGATTTTACGCTGATTGAACCGGATACGCAGGATGCCAGAGTGGAAGTGGATAAACTGACCCAGAATCTGACCAAAGATGATTCCAAACTGTTTACGGTCACGTTTCTTTTTACACTTTTTGCTCCGGATATGGAAACGCTGCACATGTACGAGGAGAAACTGAATTACAAGGCAAGCCGGAACATGCTTACCATTAAGCCGTTAATTATGCAGCAGGAAACCGGATTTGACAGTGCCCTGCCGCTCGGGAATAAAAAGGTCTCCATTGAACGGCTGATGGACAGCTATTCGATTGCCCCGATTGTTCCCTTTAACATGAAGGAATTCAATCAGAGAAACGGCCTCTATTACGGAATCAACGCAACCAGCCGGAACATGATATTTTATGATCCGACCTCTCAGATGAATGCCAATTCTGCCATTATCGGGCAGCCCGGATCCGGAAAATCGGTAACTGCCAAGCTGCAGTTAATCCAGATTCTGTTAAAAACAACGGATGATGTTTGTGTCATCGATCCCAATGGAGAATACCTGCCGCTGGTAAAGGCATTTCACGGCGCTTATATTAAAATTGCAAACGGTTCGTCCTCGCATATCAATCCGTTTGACCTGAATCTGGACAATACCGATGCGGAAACCAACAGCGATCCGGTCAAAACAAAGTGCGATTTTATTGAAGCCCTCTGTGAAATCATGGTCGGAGGGCAGTATGGACTCAGCGATATTAAGAAATCAATTATCAGCCGGTGTGCGCTGAACATCTACGAGCCTTATGTGGAATACCTGAACGAAGCCGGTTTGAAATACGATCCAGAACACAATCCGACGTTTTCCGATTTTTATAATGAGGTCTGCATCCATTCCCATCCGGAAGCACAGGATCTGGCCCTTTCGCTGGAACGGTTTGTGGATGGATCCATGGATACCTTCTCACATCATACAAACATCAATGTAAACAACCGTTTTATTGTCTATGATACGAAAGATATCGGAAAAGGTTTAAAAGCATCCGGCCTGCATGTCTGCAATGATAATATCTGGAACCGGATGATCGCAAATTCAAAAAAGGGAATCCGTACCTGGATCTTTATGGATGAATTTCACGAAATGTTTAAGACTCAGACATCGGCGGATTATACGGCGGATTTCTGGAAAATGGCAAGAAAATTCGGCGGTGCTCCCTGCGGCATTCTGCAGAATATTGAAGAACTGCTGAAGACAACAACTGCACGGATTATCTTTAATAACTGTATGCAGGTAATCATGCTGGAACAGTCATCGATCAACCTGCAGCAGCTTACCAACATGTTTGATTTGTCGGAAGAGGAGCAGAAGTATCTGAACATGTCCAAATCCGGCTACGGTCTGCTTCGGATTGGAAAAGACGTTATTCCGGTGGATCTGACTTTCCCGACAGATACAGAAGTATATCATTTGATTACAACAAAATTCGGCGAATAGGAAAGGAGAGGAAAAGTCCTGTAATTGGCATGAAATCGTTCCGTTTTCAGGACTTTTCAGGAGAAAATATGGATCAGAAGAAGAGGAATATCCATGAAATTGAATTGCCATGGCAGGATATTTTTCACATCGCCAGTGGAACTGATGCGGAAGGAAATCCCAATGCCTCAGCTGCTTTATCACTTGATGAGATTGTCTCAGAAGAGCAGGTGAAAAACCGGAAACAGGTGTTTCTGAAAAATGCTGTGCTGGGAATCCATGTATCCGGAGGCTGCGCAGCCCTGCAGATTGATTTTCCAAAAAACAGTACGTTTTATTACCGTCAGGCATGGAAGCTGTGCTCTGACTGGATAAACCGGGTCAATGCAGGGGAAGAGAACCAGCAGACCCTGTCGATCACCGTTGTGCCCCATGCTTTCTACGGACAGATTTTTTTCCTGTTTCATCAGTTGGTCTATTTTGACGGACATCCGGTTGGAGAGAAAAACCGGCTGATCCTGGCTTTTGATAACCAGCAGTCCGTGGCAGTTAAAACCGATGCGATTGACTACGACCAGATCCTGCAGCAGGCAGATATGCTGCTGGCACAGGAAGAAGAAGCACTGGATCAGGAGATTTCTGCCCTTCGGGAAGAAAAAGAACAGCTGGAAAACAGCAATCCTTTTGCGGATCAGATTGATCACATGATGGAACATACACCGGTTGAAACTACGGGGGCATTGGAAACCGGAAACACCAATGATGACCGGTTTCGCTATGACCGGCAGGAAGATCCCTTTCGTTTTTTCGATTCAAAGGAGGAGGTATGAAAAACAGGTATCCAATGACAGCAATTCTGGCAGTAATAGTTTTGCTGTCAGTTTTTGCATCTGATACCAGCCTGGCATCGGGAAAGCCCGAAGAAATCCCAGAGTGCTATTGCTGTGTTAAGACCACCTACTCCGGAAATCTCCATGCCCGGGAAAATGATTTCTTCATGATTACATATTCGCAAGAGGGATCGGATGAAGAACTGAAACTTAGAATCAATGGGATGGAAACAGCGGAGCAGATACAGTATCTGAAACTGGAGGAAGGCGCATATGAAGTAACGGATATTTCTTATGAAGGTAAAAACCAACTGGTGACGGAACAGGGCTATGCAGTCACAACAGAATTTTCATCCAGGGAGGAAGGCGGCAGCATCCTTTTCATTGCCGTCGGAAACTCAGCGGTAAAGTCTTTGGATACTTCCTATGAAAACGTTATGATTAAGCAGGGCGATGAATATGTATCAACTGTTTTAGAAGCTGAGACGGAAACGCAGGTGATTACAGAGTCAGAAACAGTAACAGGCGCTGATAAAAGTAAAGAGAGTCAGGCAGGACAAGGAAAAACAGGGAATCAAACGGAAGTAAACCGTACAATGGAAAATAGAAAGGTTTCTGAAAATGAAATGCCTGTGGTTGAAGATTATCGTAGAGAAACGCAGGTTAAATTACCTGAAAAGGATAGTAGAAAAAAAGAAGATAAAACGCGATTGGTTTTCTTTTTTGCTGTCATTATGGCTACGGGGACGGGAGGATTTATTTTGCATAGAAAAACTCAGGAATAATTCATAAATACAATAAATAGTGGAAGCTCATTTGCATACATGTAGAGAATGAGTCTAGCTCGTAATTTATCAAAATCTTTTCACTTGGACAAAGACGCTGGTTATAGTATAATTTAAACAGGAACTTTATTGACGTCCCGATATTTTTAGTAAGGAGAGGCAAAACTATCTTGGAGAATATTTTAATTGGAAATGGTTTTAATCAAGAAATAGGTGGTAGTGAATTTAGCAATGCTTCGATTATTGATAGGGTACACAGAAATGTTGCTGTAAAGGATTATTCAAGGGAAATCGCAGGAGGAGTAACTTCGTATGATCTAAAAATAATTATTGAGGGATTAGAAAATCAAATTTTTCAGGCTACTCTTTCTGGAAAATATGATCATCTGTGTACTTCAAAAGATGAAAGTTGTAATTTAGATCGTGTGCAGACGAATTACTCATTTGGTGATACAATTGGGATGGAAGATTATTTCTTATTGTTGCGCTTATTTCATCATGCATATAATGATCCGCCAAATATGATTAGAGATAGTTTTTTTGGGCTGATGTATCTTTTTCTTGATGCTATTTATGATGAGGGGAAAATTCAGGAAATATATAAAAAGTTATCAGATACAAGAATGCAAGAACTAAAACGAATATTGAATCAATACGATAACGTATTTACTGTAAATTATGATTGGAATCTGGAAAAGATTTCCGGGAAAGCGGTCAAGCATCTGCATGGCCAATTTGATAGGTTGAATTCTCAGTTTGTTATTGGCTCAAAACTCGAAGAATTCCGCTCAAATATATTAGGATTGGATTATCCTGTAAACGAAGCAAATAAGCATATGTATTCTAATGCAATCATGGGATTTTGTGGTGCAGAAAAAGAACGCATTATGGGGATTTTTAATAATATAGAATCAGATGAATATCCGACTAAAGAGTTTATGAATATTTCCGGTACAATTTCAATGGCAGGAATATCACCAAATAATGACGATCATATTTGGAATTTGATTAGAACTAATACTAATATCAACAGAATTATCTTTTATTATTACTCAGATAAAGATAGAGAAACAGTAGAAAAGAGCTGGAATGCTTCTGCAATAGAATGTAGACCTGTGTCAGAGCTTTGGTAACAAAGAAACGTTTTTTTGAAAGCGGGGAGAAATCCCTGCTTTTATTTTGAGCGTTGGTGGTATAGCATATTCCCCATTGAAGAAAAAAATCTGTAACTGGGTATAATATTAGTTTTTTACGTATATAGTATTTATTTAGATATGGATAACAACCATATTAAATAAAATACCAGATTAGTACACTTTGTGAGGCACTGAATATGGCAAGATTAAATGAAGTACGTTTAGTTGGCTTTTTGCTGAAGAATCCAACGATCATCAATGAAGGAAAAATCGGTGAAGAAAAAATCAGTATAAAAATCAGGACGACAAATCGAAGAATTGATGGATACAGGGGAAAGCATTTTCAGGATATTCTTCTGTTCTATGATGAACCGAAACTGATGCCGCGGCTGAAGCAGCTGAAGATGCTGGATTTGATCGATGTGGAAGGCGTTCTGAATATTGCGACACTGAATGAGACATCCCGGTGTCCGATCTGCGGTGAAACAAATATCAAATATTATACGCCTTTAGTTTGTGTGCGGCCGAAGTCCTTTATCAAATTGAATGGTTTACAGACAACCTATGAAGAAGATAATCGTCTGCCGGAAATGATTCTTTCTCGTTACTATCAGGAAACATCCAATAAGATACAACTGATTGGTAACGTGATGACAGATCCGGAACTGATCGGTACCGATGCGCATCCGATCTGCCGATACTGTATTAAAATTGAAAGAGAATACTACATCCATACACAGTCACAACTGACAGCAGATTATCCATGGGTCTATACTTTTTCCAGTGATGCCAAAGAAGATGTCACTCATCTGAAGCAGGGATCGCTGATCCACATCAGAGGATATCTGCAAAGCGAAAAAGTCAACGCATTAATACAATGCAAGAATTGCCACACAGATTATACTTATCCCAATCAGCGGGTTTCTGTTATTCCATACAGTGTAAACTATCTGGCCGGATATATGACAGAGAAAGATATCGCGATGGAAAAGGAACTAAAAGAGAAGATGGAGATTTATCGGCATTTAAATGATTAGGTGATAGTCTTCACAAATTCATATATAATGGGCAGCTGTCTACATACCCCGACACGATATGATAACAGGTAAGACCTGAGAATATTTTCAGATGAATATCATGTTTTTCCAACAAATAGGTCCAGAACTGCAGTTTTCAAAAATCTTTGAATTATGAACATATTATTGGCATAAATACGTAATGCCAAGGAGGAAGAACATGCAGATAGCATCTGGAAGTACAAAGGAAGAACTGTTTCAGGTTCTCGAAAAAATTGATCAGAGTACGGTTATTGATACGGTTTTGAAAACCGGACAGAAAGTGTGTGTGACTGCAAAACGGGAACACGGAATTTTAAAAAACTGGAAGTTAGGCGTAACACTTGATAATTATGAGAGTAGATCTCTTATGAAAAAAGGAACGACCTATGCTTCATTTTATGATGCCGTTGCCAATCTGGATAAAGAAGGCCAATTCAGCCTGGACTGCTCAATTCTGTGTTTCTGCCGGATGGAGTATACCAGATCCTGGGATGGTGACATTCTTTCATACTGGTACAATATCGATCCCGATTTTCCGTATGCAGTACAGGAAGATGGACAACCGGAATTCCGGATCCTGCCTCTGAAGCTGCCAGAAAGTGATTTTAAGATCATGATGCAGTCCAAGATGGCTTTTTACTGTGCTTCTACGGAAAGAATCTATCCGATTCTGCCAATTGCTTATGAATCCATTGCCAAGTTGATGGATGCCTCTCTTGCCTTCAAATATACGGAAGAGCAGAATCTGGCTTCAGCCCTGCTTCTGGCAGAGAAGCTTTCCGATATGACAGACATCAAGTTTCTGTATCGGGACCGGAGTCACGTTGTCAAGCCTGTTATGGCAGTCATGGGCGGAAGATATGAATATATACCGCAGGCCCGGTTTTTCGAAGATGTACTTGATCGAGTTTCTCTGCGGGAACTTTATTCTGTGACGTACTGGATTGTGTCCGATGAGGAAACTTTTCTGGAGATTGAACTCAACCGGTTCCTGTTGTCGGACTATAAGCTGGTACTCTGGATCCGAACCGGGGATATGCCGGGCAGGTCCATGTCTGTTGCGGCGTTTGCCAAACTTAAGGGGATGTATATTCTGCTGCATCGGAATACGGAAGAGCATTGCAGACAATATCATGCCGGTGGTATGGACCGCCTTTTAGTCGGTATTTTTGAGGAATTCAATCATTTTGAGAAGTTATACAATGGGCTGGAAGACAAATATGTGGCTTTTTCAGCTTCATATCTGACACCGCTCCTGAAAATAATCGGCAAGTGAAAATCAGGCAGGATATCCCTGCCCTTTCCTGCGGATCAGATATTTCCTGCACAGGAACTATTTTCGGTCATTATGGAAGCCTTTCAGCCGCACATTTTGCCATCCACCCGCTGCAGAGCCGGAACAGAAGCCTATAAACTGCTGAAAAAACTGGCTGATGCATAAAATGCACATCAGAAAGAGTCAATCATTATTCGTTTGGCTCTTTTTTTCTGACTGAAAATAAGGTATTCTATGATAGAGCCTTATATCCTGGATTCTCGGGAACTCATAACGAGGTTGGAACTGCTATGTCCAGACGCTCATAAATTTCCTGTTGCTTCGTGAGAATCTCCCCAACTTTTAAAGAATATCCAGGATTTTCAAAACATTCTATAACGTCAAGTTTATCC
>JALFLM010000038.1 GCA_022774705.1 Lachnospiraceae bacterium
CAACTTCCTTTGCGTTATGTGTTTTATTAAGAGCTTCAATTAAAAGTTTTCTGGTTTCATTGTGTAACATAATACTCACCTCTTAATATAAGCATAGCACTCATGTCAAGGGTTTGCGTTATTTTATTGAAAAGCTATAATTCCGAATGTATCTGAAATTTTATTTCTGTGATTTTTCATCTTTTAAGCAAAAGTAATGTTGTTTTGCCAAGGAGGAAATATGAACAGGAATGATATTATTAACAGGCTAATGGAAAATGATTCAACCGTATTGTCTTTCCCGGATCGCTGTGAGGAATGGGGTAGTAATAAATACCGTGGGAACTGCACCGGATGGATTCATGCTTTTTTGATTTGGAAATATAAGGTGAAAAAGTTTGCTGAAATATTTGCAGGATCAGGGACCGGATATGATGTGTGCCAGGACATATGAAGTATTATGCATCGATGATGCTAGGTGCCCGAATGTCCATTCTTATGGGGGATGTACGGCGCAATGGCAGGTTTTACTCCATGCTGTCCGATATAGTGAAACCCGGGGAATTGCAGCAGATTGTCGTTAAAATTCAGCACAATGTGCAGTCTGGAAATCAGGTTTATTCAAATCGGAACTATGTTCCGATTGCGCATGAATATCTGATGATTATCCGGAAGAATGATACCTATTGGATATCATTTCAGATGCCGAAACAGTTTACGAAGGATATCAGGGACTGTAAAATGGCTACCTGGAGGGATGTTGTGGCAGCTGCTCTGCGCAGACTTGGAGGAACCGCCCATGTAAGTGAAATTTATCAGGAACTGAAAGGTCATGCGAAAGCTGAAAAGAATCGGAATCCGGAAGCAAAAATCAGACAGACGCTTCAGATTAATAGCATGTTTGTCTCAAAAGAGCGTGGAGTCTGGCAGATTGCATAGCTTTTTGATCTCCGATTACGGGTCGGCATAAAATTACGGAAGGGGTCAGAAGACTCCTTTTGTTTTGCGGAAATGGTATTCGATACCTCATGAGCGCCACGGATTATGTCTTGTTTTATCCTTGGTCTGGATTTCCTGAGAAAATACATTTTCTGTTTTGCTGAATATCTGTTCCAGCTCTTCGGACAGTTCCGGATAATTCTGTTGAAGGAACTCCATTTTTTTGCACAGATCCTCATATTTGATCAATTTCATTTGAATCTCTTCCAGGTTTTCCTGATCCAGCCATTGAAGGCTCTGTGTCATATGCTGTTCGGTTTCCTTGAGAATTTTGATTTTGTGCTGCAGGCTGGATTCCATCTGTCGGAGTGATGCAATATGTTCTTCCATTTCGATTGCTGCGGAATCATATTCCTTTTGGATGGCTTCTCTTTCCAGATTGGATAAACCAGACTGAAATTCAATTGCGGCACGTTTTTCGTTGTCGATTCGTTTCTTGTTAACCAGCCAGGCTGTCTGCAGTTCATTCAGTGCCCTTTGCCGGTAGGTAAATGCATTTTCTCCTTCGAAAGGCTGGGGAATGTCAGAAAGTGCTTTATCCAGCTCGCCATATAGTTTATGAATGGTTTTGTGTTTGGCGTGACTGTTGGGAATACCTCTTACTAATCCCAGATCTTCCATTTCCTGAGCTAATGTTGAATGGAATTCAGATAGCTTTACAGGCCCGTCAGTGAATCTGGAGGCATTAAGTCTGCCTCGTTCGTCTATGGGGATAATAATAGCGTGGCAATGCACATTTCCAGGTTCATCTGCATGATACACAGCACTGATGATATTACTCTTGCCATCAGGTGCAACATTAAAGTTTTTTTCAAGCCATCCAATGCTTTTTTCTTTCCAGGATTTGATATCAATGGCAGCAGCAGCTTCCCTTGAAAATGAAATTACAACTGATAATCCGTATACGCCGTTTTTACGAATGCTGTGATTCTGATAGTAAGGCAGTTCCCGGATTCGTTTTTGAAAGGCTTTATAATAGGAGAGACGAGTGCCATTGGAATCCATGTCAATTCGGATCAGTTCCTCGTTTAGAGGAGTCAGAGCGGGATCTGCATTTTCCACTTCCTTTAATCTGAAATTGTGTTCAAAATATGCGCGAAATACTGCTTCAGACTTGATTTTCTGTATGTCGAGCACATTGAAGCACCGGTTTGTGTTGATTGATCGGGAGGTCATTTTTTGTGTTCCTTATTTTGGATTTTGATGAAATTAATATGAGAATCTTTGACCGTGTTTTTCTACAAATACACAATGTCATAACGCATGAGCAGCCCTGAAGAAAACTTTCTTTCAGAGCTACTCTGCTCACACATTCAAAAATTCCAGTTTTCAAACTCATCGAAATCATCATCCGTGAGTTGCGCTGATACTGTGAGATGCTGCTGTGAAATCCCGTCCGCATCGGTTTCTGCAGGATTGGGAAAGATCACAAAATCTGGATTATCCGCAGCTGTATTGGAAGAAATCTGTCCTTCGACAATCTGAAGAAGCAACTGCTCGATATCATCCAGTTTCTTCTGCAAATCCCCGATCTTCTGGCATAGGTTCTGGAATTCCTGCCCATCTGGGATTTCCGGGTTTCCTTCTTCTTTTGCAAGAATGCAATCAACCAGATACTCGGATGTACCGTGTTCCAGGTAATAGAGATAGGCTCTGCGGTGCTTTTCTCTGGTCGTGATGAAAGTAAAATTACGCCGTTCTTTTTCTTTGATTTCCGTTCTTGTAGTTTTTCGCATGTCAAGATTCACCAGCTTTTTCAAAGTAGACTATGCAGGCCGTTTCAGGTCTTTTGCATAATTTGCCCTTACCAGTACTTCGTATGCATCTGCGTTGGCGTATGTGTCAAATTCTTCAACAGTGAAGATATCCGCATCCTTTTTAATATAGTCTTTCATAAACTGATATCCGCCGCCGATCCAGATCACAGGTAAGGAAAGGTCATATTTCTGTTTCAGCGTACCGATTACTTCTGAGATGAATTTGTCGGCGTGTGAAATACAGACAGTCTGAATGAAATCCGCACGTTTGTGACGGATCTTCCTGCTGTGAATAATGATATCGGTTAAGGTTTCTCGGCTCAGGCGAATCCCCTCGGTTTCCAGTTCATCCCGAATCTCATCAAGCAGGTGATTGACACCTTTGCGGAATGTGAAGAGGCTGCCTTCGGCCGGATGTCCATTCACCACTTTTAAACTGTCAATGGTATTGGCACCGATGTCGATCATGATGTATTCCTGGTCTGTCAGCTTGTCTTTATTCACTTTGTATACAGCGTATGCCTGGGGATAGCATTTGACATATACAAAAGTAATATCAAAAACTTCTCCGGCGTATCGGAATACATTGTTCTTAAATTTTTCTGAGAAATATTTGATATAGGCCTCTCTCAGCTTTTTATTGCCGTAGTATTTCAGGGGCATCCCGATTCCAAGGGCTGTTTTGATTTTCCGCGGCATCCCGTTGCCGCCGGGATCTTTACCGATCCCTTTTTTGACGGCATCTTCTGCAATGCAGGCCAGCAGCTGGATCAGCATATCTGCGTTTTGTGATTTGTCCTCGATCATCTGCTCGACTTCTGTCCCAAAAGCATATTTGATTCCATTGAGCTCCAACGTATTACTCGTACCGGTAATGGAGCTGTTTGCGGAATCCAGCTTCACACCTGCCGGAAAGCATTGTTTCTTGCTGCTTTTTACATGGCCGAATCCGGAATCAAAACCGATAAAATAGATTTCATCTTTAGCGGGTGATTTTTTTGTAAGATTTTTATTTGCGTTCATAGCGTTCCTCACTTTCCTTGTTTTTTATAGTGCTTTTGAAGTGTTTAACTTCATAATCAAAGTGTTTATAGAGTGCTTTTCACACATTTCTGATGCATTCAAAGTGTTTATGAAGTGCTTTTGTTTCTGCAGATACACCTGAAAACACTTTTCTGTTATGAAATATGGATATACCGTATGCTGTAAATTTAATGATGCTGTCCGGTGCGTGGCAGATATCCGTATTTCCGGTAAGCTGGAAAATCCTTGCTGAAACAGCTGCGGAATAAATTCCGTAATAAGCTATACGGAATTTGAAATCTGTGTCTTCAGGAGCCGGTACTGAGAGTTCAGAGACTGTCTGCAGGGACCGACAACACTTATCTTTTCTTTCCGTACAGCAAAAGAAAAAATCTGACCTTTTTCTTTTATTTCCAGCTGATCCATCTGACAAATCTGATCCAGTGGTAGATGCCCCAGTATAGGGATCGAAGCCATGTCCGGATCATTCGATCTTTTTTCATATTCTGTGAATCCTCCTGTCATCGGTGAATGTTTTTTGATTCTGTCAATTGATTTTACCAGTTTTGAAGAGGCCTGTTTTCTGTAGAATCAGATGCGGTATTGTATCCTGATTCGGGATTTTTGAGAGGAAATGGACATTTGAACACGTCGGAAAGGTAATTGAAAATTTACCGTTTTTTCTCCATGTTAAGTGCGTAAGCAATCAAATATAACTCAGGAGGAAAAAAATGGAAACAAAGACTTACACGTATGAGGAATTTAAACAAATGGTATGTATGGAAGTAAAGAAAGCGCTTCCGGATTACAGGGTGAGCATTGAGCAGATCATTAAAAACAACGACACAGTGCTGGATGCAATTATTATACGGGATGACAGCAGCATTGCACCGAGTATCTATCTGAATCAGTTTTACAAATGTTACCAGGATGGTTATTTGATGGAAGAGCTGATCCGGGACATTATTGAAATGCGGAAAAACTCCCATCTGGAATGTGATACTACCATGATTACTGATTTCAGAAGGGTAAAAGATCATATTGCGTGCAGGCTGATCAATGCTGAGTATAATCAGAAACGGTTAGAAGGACTGCCGCATACGATTCTGGAGGAAACAGATCTGGCAGTGATTTACTATATTCGTTTATGCAGTATTGAGAACGAAGGGGAAATGACTGCTTCTGTAACAGAGGATCTGATGGAAATATATGGTATCAACATGGAGGTTCTGCATAAAACAGCCATGGAAAATACATTCCGTATCTATCCTCCGCGATTTTGTCCGCTTCCGGAGATTCTGAACGAGCTTATTGTGCAGTGCATCCTTAACGATGGGGAAACAGACCTTCCGGGGATTCCGGAAGGGGCTGAAGAAAACTTTGAAATGAAATTACCCATGTATGTGATTACCAATCACGAAAACAGAAATGGAGCAATTGGGGTTCTGAATTCTGCAATTATGGATTATGCTGCAGAGAAGCTTGGCGATTTTTACATCTTACCCGCATCAATCCATGAGGTGCTGCTTGTTGTGAAAGATTCAGAACTGGATGCAGAAAGTCTGCAGAATATGGTCCGGGAAGTAAACAATGATGTTTTACCGGATGAATTATTATCTGATCATATTTATGAGTATGACAGGGAAATGCACCGGATCCGTATCTGCAGATAAAAATCGAGAAAAGTTTGGCCAAAGAGAAAATACAGTTGTAAGTACATTGAGCAGGCAGTCATTTTTGGCTGTCTGTTTTCAGTGTAAAGTTAAAGATTGTTGATATTATATGAATTACTGGGAATTCCTTATGAAATAGTGGTTCGTTTGAAAAGTTACGCACTTTGCAGGACAATCCGGGGTGAGGATTCGTTAAAAGATAAGCTGCTAAAGCGTGACACATGGGATGATGGAATAAAAGAACTGCAGAAATTGCTGGGAGATGATCCGGATGGCATCAAAATACTTTGGGAATTGCTGAATATAGTAAGCAGTTATTCTTATGAAGAGTATAAGAAGAAAAAAATACCCGACAGTATTTTCGCTGCAACGATGAGATTCTGTACAAGATTCTTATATGATCACAAGCAAACTTATGGGCGTTATAAATTCGTTTGGGCCTGGTGGTTCCCAAGACAGATTTCACTCAATGAGTTTCGTATCGGTTCATTGGAATATGAGTTTGTGGAAAATGAAGGAAAATCGATTTCTATCCATATTCCATCGGATGCGGATTTGCGCAGAGAATCTGTATTAAGATCAGTAGAGGATTTTTACGCATTCAGATATACATATTTTCCAGAATGGGAAAAAGCTGACCTTGTGTGCGATTCATGGATGTTGACACCTGTTTTAAAAGATTTATTAGCCGAGGGTTCCAATATCCTGGATTTCCAGAATCTGTTTGAAATTGATTCCGTAGATTACGATGCAATGTGGTTTATGGATTGGATTTTTCCGGGATATGAGAGTATTGATGAAAATCTGCCGGAAAGAACTTCTCTTCAGCGTAAAATAAAGAAATATCTGCTGGAAGGGAAAAAGGTCGGCTGTGCCAGAGGACATCTGCGACAGGGAGAGTGTGTAAATTGCTGACTTTTTAAATTAATCTCTAAAGGGATGTCACATTAACAGAAAATGCGGCATCCCCGGATAGTTGTTTACAATATAAACCATGAGTAATAATATAATAATGATGGAAGCGTCAAATGAGTTATTTTCAACGCTTGTGCACCTTGATAATTAAATATATACCGAATAAATGTTCTGGAATAGGGTCAGGGAAGAGATATACAGGCAGGTTTTAACGATATATTCCCTGTCA
>JALFLM010000169.1 GCA_022774705.1 Lachnospiraceae bacterium
ATCTGTCAAAGAAATAGTTTTAATTGTATTAGGCATAATTGAGACCTCCGATGGTTCAATTATACCATACCGGAAACATATGCTCAAACAGTTTGTTATTTAAAGCGAATTATACTAGAGTCAGCATAATAGGAATATACTGCTAACATCACTGTATTAACAGCAGTAATTCAATCTACTATGTTTTCAAAATAAGAAAAAGCCTCATCGGTTACTTGGCTTTTTTTCAAAATTTGATTAGCAGTATCGGCCACTGTGTGCTATATTGAACCTGAATCCAGTGAGTATAAGGAGAAGAATTGTGAAGAGAATTACTTGTTTTTTGCTGTCATTAGTCATGGCAGCAACGATGCTGGTTGGCTGTGGAAATCAGAGTACCAACGGCGGAACCGCCGGGGAGAACAGTACACCCCAGGCAGAAAAAAAGGAAAAGGTCGTCGTTGCCTGCTGGGGCAATCAGATGCTGGATTCCTATACTCAGTACCTCTGTGACCTGTTTCCGCAGGTGGAGTTTGAATTTGTTCTGGCCACCAATTCAACGGATTACTATCGTTTTCGTCAGGATCATGACGATATGCCTGACATTCTGACGGTGCGCCGTTTTGCCTTGAAGGATGCAGTGCTGCTGAAGGATTATCTGTATGATCTGAGTAATACCGAACTGGCCAACACCTATTACGGCTCTTATTTGGATAGTTATACCTATGATGATGGGTCGGTGAACTGGCTTCCCACCTGCGCGGAGGTGGACGGCATTATCATCAACAAAACTCTGTTCGATGAGTACAATGTACCCATTCCCACGGACTATGAAAGCTTCATCGCTGCCTGCGAGGCCTTTGAGGCAGTGGGTATTCGCAGCTTTGTGTCCGACTTTTCTGCAGACTACACCTGCATGGAGGTTCTGCAGGGTGCTTCCATCCCCCTGCTCCAGAGTATAGAGGGGCGTAAGTGGCGTCAGCAGTATGAGGGCGGTGCGATCCGGGAGTTTTCTGAAGAAGTGTGGCTGCCCGTTTTCGAGAATTTCTTCGATTTCAGGGAGAAGGTCGGTCTTGGTGCGGAAGATGCCTCCTATCCCAACAGAACACCTAAGGAAATGTTCAGCGAAGGTACTGCTGCTATGTTCCGCGGTACCGGTGCGGATGTCATCTCATTCCCGGGTCGTGGTCAGGACGAGGTGCTGCTGCTGCCGTATTTCGGTCAGACAGAACAGGATAGCTGGTATCTGACCTATCCTGCTTTCCAGATTGCGGCTGCTGACAGGGGCATGGATGACCCTGAACGCGAAAAACTGATTCTGGACATCATGACCGCTATGGTCAATCAGCAGGGGCAGGATCATATCTCTTACGGTAAAAACATGGTGCCTTACAAGAAGGATGTGACACTCGAACTGATGCCGGAGATGGATAATCTGAAACCATATGTTGACCAGAATAAGCTGTATATCCGTCTGGCCTCCAACGAGATGTTCCGTATTTCCAAAGATGTGGTGCAGATGATTCTGAACGATGAAGTAAGGACCCCGAAGGAAGCATTGGATGCATTCAATAAAGAGCTGGCGGGAGAAGAACCCGGCACTGAGATCGTTGCTCATATCGGCACCGGTTATTCCAATGATTTCACCCCGGAGCATGGTAATCAGGCGGCATCTGCCATTGCTAATACCATACGCGCGCTGTCCGGTGCGGATCTGGTATTTATGCAGTCCTGCTATGTTGCCAGCGACATCTACAATGGCGACTATTCCCGGAATGATTTGGCGTATCTGGCAAAAAATGACGGCGGTTGGCCGGGTCTGATGGAGTTGACAGGTGATCAGATTTACACCCTTGTGGAAGTGACCCTCTCGATGACCGGCAATCGCGGTGCAGTCTGCAATGACAGCACACTTTATGTTTCCAGCGGCTTTGAGATGGATATTACAAAGGATGATGGTGGTTATACACTCAACGCTCTGACCATGAATGGGAGGGAACTGGATCGCAGTGCATCCTATTCTTTCCTGATCTACGGTGACCGCGACTGGTATATGTCCAAAATCATGGAGGAGATGGGCATTTCCAAAGTCGATACCACCGGCCCCAAGGCAGAAGAATACTTAATGCAGCGTATAGTAGAACAGGGCGGACAGCTGGAAGCACCTTCAGATTATATAATTTTGCGATAAAACGCAGGCGGGTCGCTGACACGAAGCGTATAAAAGAGATTTTGGGAGAACACTCATATGCAGGAGAGAAGACGAACAACTAAATATCTTTTGCCCGTTCCGTTTGCGATGGTTCTGTTTGTTTCCATAGTGTCGGGCGTTTTGTTCATGCAGAATACCTTGATGAAGCTGACGATTGAGGAGCGTTCCAACCAATTGGAGGAAATGGTCATCCAGATTCAGGCAAATCTGGACAGCGGCCTTCAGATCCATTGGAATCTGGTGACAGGTCTGAATAATGCTGTCGGGGGGACGCATTTTGAAAATACACAGGAATTGTGCGATGGCATCGCTCGCCTGGAAGAGCTGTTCTGTACGGATATGTATGGAAGCCGGGTGATGCTTCTGGATGAGCAGGGTACAGCCTATTTGAGCGATGGCCCTGCAGGCATCTGGTATGACATCAGTCATCTGTTAGATGAGAAAAAGCAGCATACCTTTGTTTCAGAAACCGACACGATTAATGGAAGCTTTTTGGTTTTTTCGCAGGAATTGGATTCCCCCATCACAATGGGCGAGGGGAATGTCCGCTTTACCCATATCGTGCTGTTGAAGGATATCCAAACCGTGAAACAGTATTATACCACCACGACCTACGGCGGCAGCGCGGCAACCTATATCATCAAGAAGAACGGAACATTGGCCTATTTTGATGCGGACGATGACGATGTCATTGGTGCCCGGAATATTTACAAGGCGCTGAAAGAAGCGGAGTATGTTCAGGGGCGGAGTTTTGATATGATCAAAGAGCAGCTGGACAGGGATGGTATTGTTGCTGCGAATATTCTGCTGAACCGGACTGAGTATTACTATTGTCTTACATCGCTGAAGAACTATGACATGACGCTGATGCTTCTGCTCCCTGCGGACTGCGTGGCAGTCAGTACCATGGATATGATGAACTCTACCATTCGTACACAGACGATCTTCATTTCCGCTATGGCACTGCTGATGCTGCTGGCATTCTTCAGTTTGATTAAAGTGCAGCGCAGCATCCAGATGGTGAAGCTGGAGCAGGAGACGAACAAGGAACTGAATCGACTGCGCATGGAGGCTGAAACAGCCAATGCTGCAAAAAGCACCTTCCTGAATAATATGTCGCATGATATCCGAACCCCTATGAACGCCATTATCGGTTTCACCAATATTGCTTTGAAACACAGTCCATCGCCTGAAATCAGGAGCTGCCTGGACAAAATCAGCGATAGTTCTGAGCATTTGCTTTCTCTTATCAATGATGTGCTGGACATCAGCCGTATTGAGAGCGGAAAGATCCAATATGCACCGACACCTGTTGATATTGCTGAAGTTTCAGATTCTGTGCTTACCATAATGTACGGCAATCTGTCCAATCGTGATATCACCTTCCGAACCGAACTGGAAGAACCGCAAACGCGCTATGTGCTGACCGATGCAGTGCGCGTTCGGGAGGTGCTTGTAAATATTCTCGGAAACGCAGTGAAGTTTACTCATGATGGAGGTATCATCACCTATTCAGTCAGCTACCATCCCGGAAAAGATGACCGACACATCAATGTACGATACCGGATTTCCGATACTGGTATCGGTATGTCCGAAGAATTTGCTGATCATATTTTTGATGAGTTTTCACAGGAAGAGCGTGGCGCCAGAACGCAGTATAAGGGTACTGGTCTGGGGATGACCATCACAAAACGGTATGTTGACCTGATGGGCGGTACAATTTCTGTGGAGAGCAGGAAAGGCATTGGTTCAACCTTTACCGTTGATTTGCCCATGGAAATCACGGATGCCTGTGAGGTTAAGCAAAAGGATTGCCCTGGTGGCAGTACAGACCTGACAGGTCTGAAGATTCTTTTAGCTGAAGACAATGACCTGAATGCGGAAATCGCAATTGTCCAGCTGGAAGAACTGGGAATGCAGATCACAAGAGCTGCCGATGGTGAAGAAGCAGTAAGATTCTATGCTGAAAACCCGCAAGGCACATTCGATTTAATTCTTATGGATGTTATGATGCCCAAAATGAATGGTTATGAAGCAACAAAAGCCATCCGAAGTATGCAGAATCGTCCGGATGCCGTTACAATCCCTATTATCGCAATGACCGCAAATGCCTTTGCCGAAGATGTACAAGCATCCCTGGATGCCGGAATGAACGGGCACTTATCAAAGCCAATTGTAATGGACGAGGTTGTGAAGACCGTATCGACAGTGACTGGACAGTGTCAGGCACTATTATAAGAACATTTATCCAGTCAGAGATTTCATCGTTACCCCAGCCGAGATGCTGGAGATTTTGAAAGAAATTGAACGCAGGCAGTCAGGATGAGACTGAAACGTATCTGTAAAAAACTGGGAATCTATTACAAGTCTCCTCATAAGATCAAAAAGACATACGGAACGATTTTGCGGGACAGATACCGCCTGAAAAAATCAAACAGGTAATCAAAACATATGTTCTGATTACCTGTTTGATTACCTTTAAAATATGAAAGCTCAGAAACCCTTGTAGAATAAGGGCTTTTGAAAGCAGATAACGGGAGTCGAACCCGCCTTTCCAGCTTGGGAAGCTGGTGTTCTACCGATGAACCATATCTGCATGTGTATTAGTATAACACTTTTGCCGGAAAAGGCAAGAGGATTCTGAAAGAAAATTTTCGCCGAAGTGGGAAAATTCTCCTTTATAATATGAAAGGAATATCAGGTGGTGAAATATGGCACTTTATGCAATCGGTGACCTGCATCTGTCATTTACCGTGGATAAGCCCATGGATGTGTTTGGCAGGGAATGGAAGAACCATGTGGTTAAAATTGAAAAAAACTGGAGAAAGAGGATATGTGAGGAAGATACCGTGGTGATAACAGGGGATCATTCCTGGGGGAGAAATCTGGAAGAGTGCAGGCAGGACCTGGATTTTATCAGTTCCCTTCCGGGCAGGAAGATTCTGCTCCGGGGCAATCATGATATGTTCTGGGATGCGAAGAAGACCCGCAGGCTGAACGAATTGTACAGCGGGAAGCTTGCATTTCTGCAGAACAATTACTATACCTGGGAAGAATATGCGCTGGTGGGAACAAAAGGATACTGTTACGAAGGGAAGGATACACCGGAGCATTTTGAGAAAATCCGGGACCGGGAACTGGACAGACTTCAGGTCTCCTTTGACTCTGCCCGGGCGGATGGATATGACCGTTTCATTATGTTTCTGCATTATCCGCCCACCAGCATCGGTGAGATGGAAAGCGGGTTTACCAGAATGGCTGAACAATATGGCGCAAAGAAGGTGATTTACTCCCATTGTCATGGGAAAGAGAGATATTTTGACAGTTTTATGGGAGAGGTAAACGGCGTGGAGTACAGTCTGGTATCTTCCGATTACCTGAAATTCAGGCCGGCGCTGGTAATGTTCTGAAATAAAGCCAACAACTGTTCTAAAATAAAGCCAATAAATCATTGATATTTTTTCCATTGGCGAGTATAATCAAGCAAGGATATTGTGCAGTGAGGAGGGAGGAAAGCATGGTTTTTACTCAGGTATTGGCAATCGTCATTTTCCTGGCGATGTTTTTATTAATTATTTCAGAAAAATGGGAACGGCACGTAATCACACTGTCATGTGGTCTTTTGACACTGGTGCTGGTATTCGGAGTTGGGATGCGGAGCATGAAGGCTGTAATGGATACGCTGAATATTCAGGGGATTTTTCAGACCAGCTTCTGGTATCAGGCCGGGGAAGTTTCCGAATCTTCCACAGGTATCAACTGGGCAACGATTATTTTCGTTGCGGGTATGATGATCATGGTGGAAGGTATGGCAAAGGCGGGATTTTTCCGCTGGCTCTGTATGCGGATTGCAAGAATGGTTAGTTTCCAGGTGATTCCTATTTTTATTACATTTATGCTGCTGTCAGGTGTACTGGCCATGTTCATTGACAGTATTACGGTTATTCTGTTTCTGGCAGCTGTCACCATCGAACTGGCGCAGCTGCTGAAATTCGATCCGGTGCCTATGATTCTGTCGGAAATATTCTGTGCAAATCTGGGCGGTTCGGCTACCATGTGCGGTGATCCGCCGAATATTATTATCGGAACATCAATGGGATATTCTTTTGCTGATTTTATTCAGAATACAGGTCTGATTGCAGGACTTTCGCTGATTGTGATTATTATCTACTTCTATTTTGTTTTCCGTAAGGAACTGCGGCAGGTAACTGCCCAAAAGCAGGATCCGTCCAATTATCCGGAGCCCGGTCAGATTATTACCGATAAACGCAGCTTCGGCATCAGCTGTGTGATCTTCCTCTGTGCGGTTGTACTGCTGGTGTCTCATGCACAGACCGGACTTACGGTTGCAACCATCGGTGTATTCATTGCAGCGGTTACATTGATTGCAGCGGGGAAAGATGCGGTTTCTCTGCTGAAAAAGGTGGATTACAAGACACTGCTTTTCTTTGTCGGACTTTTTATCGTAGTAGGCGGGCTGGAGCAGACAGGAGTTCTGGAACTGCTTGCCGGTCTGATTGAGACCATCAGTGGTGGTCAGACCATGATCATGGTGGCAATTATCATAATTTTATCGGCTGTAGCAAGTGCATTTGTGGATAATATTCCCTTTGCAGCAACAATGATTCCCGTTATCAGGAGCCTGGCGGAGATGAATGGCCTTGATACATCAGTCCTTGCATGGACTCTGGCTATGGGTACGGATATCGGCGGAAGTGCGACCCCCATCGGAGCTTCTGCCAATGTAGTCGGTATTGCTGTAGCTTCCAAGGAAGGATATCTGATCGGCTGGGGAAAATACTGCAAAACAATGGCACCTGCAACAATTATTGTAATTGCAATTTCCATGGTGATGATATATTTACGGTATTTTTAAGGAGGCGTTGTAAATGAGTCAACAGATAATCATTTCCATCGGACGTGAATTCGGAAGCGGCGGTCATGAGATTGCTGAAAAGCTGGCGGCAAGATACGGATTTCCCATGTATGACCGTAGCCTTTTGAAAAAGCTTTCAGAAAAGCACAACATGGAACTGGATGTTCTGAAAAAATTTGATGAAAAACCGAAAAATATATTTCTTTCCAGAACGGAAAAGGGATTAAGCAGTTCACCGGAGCAGGCGGTGGCGAAAATGCAGTTTGATTTTCTTCGTGATAAAGCAGCTTCCGGCGAATCCTTTGTGGTTGTGGGACGGTGCGCAGAAACCGTACTGAAAGATTACAAAGGGCTGGTTAAGATCTTTGTGAACGCCGACATGGACATGAAGCTGCAAAGAACAATGGAAAGCTATGACATTTCTGAGAAAAAAGCAAGACTAATGATCCGTGAAATGGATAAAAGAAGAAAGCAGTATCATAACAGTCACAGTGACTGCAAATGGGGCAAGGCAAAAAGCTATGATCTGACCATCAACAGCAGCAGGATGGGGATCGACGGCACAGTAGATATCCTCGCCCGGTACATAGAAGCAAGAAGAAAGGTGATTGCTTCTGAAAATACAAATGAATAAAGTAATCTGCTGACGGAAAAGGAGTTGTCGCATGGCGGCAGCTCCTTTTTTGATGGATATGTGCAAAAAATATCGTAGAAAATGATTTATTTCTGTGAATAATGTATATACCTGCTACCTGTGTAAAACTTGTGTATAATTGACAAAAATATAGCGTAAAAAAGAGTTAAAGATTGTTAAAAGTTTTTTCAAAAAACGCGTTACCTTTTGCCCTGTTTTCAGGATATATAAGTAAAGGGAGAAAAAATAAGCACAGAAAGATAAATGAGAATAAAACTGCAGTCAATTCAGGGAGTTAGCCCCGTTCGGGTGCTTAACTATAAAGTCAGGCCATGTGGGGAGGCCGGTGCTGCCTGGCCGACAGCGCGAATTCTGCGGCTGCTTATTAGGGTGATTCTGAGCAGCGCAGATCTTCACAATCTGGTTCAGTTGTGGCCGAACGGCTGCTTTAGCGGTAAATCTGTTCTGAAGCAGACCGAAATGAGAGAAATGGAGTGATGATTATGCAGGTGATATGGTCGTGTGAAGCGGCCGGTATTTGCTGAACAGGCGGTACAAAGTCTGTTGCTGTCTTTTTGTGATTCGGGATAGTAACAGGTCTTCACATACACATTATCATTTTGCGAAAAAAAGGGTTTACCCCGGTGCCGTGGACAATGCCGGGGTAAACTTTTTTTTGCGATTGAAGAGAATCACAGTTATTCTGCATTGAAAATCATATATTCACGGGGACAGGTTCGAACAGCAGTAATACAATCTGAAGACTGCCTGAATTCAATAAATGTTCCTTGACTTGATTGCACGAATCATTTATACTCTCCATGAAAAAACATGGATATTGTAAAACGGTTTCGGTTTAATAAAGGTGTTTTGAGAAAGGAACCTGGATGGAAAAAAATACAGATAAAGAGAAAAATCTTTCTTTTGAATCCCTGGATATACTGATTCAGCGCTGGCGAGACGGTACCTTCAGTGAGATCATTGATGACTGGAAATGGATTTTCAGCTATAGTGCAAAATATAAAAAGGCAATTGTTTTTTACGTAATGCTTGGGTTGTTCAGTACTTCGCTGGGACTGGTCAGCAGCGTTGCAGGTAAATATATGATCGATATCATTACAGGATATCAGATTTCCAGATTATGGATTCTGGTTGTTGTGGCAGTAGGGAGTGCTGTTTTCAGCCTGGTATTTAACAGTATCATCAGCCGAATATCGACAAAACTGAGTATTTACATTAACAATGATATTCAGGCAGATATTTTTGATAAAATTATGGATGCGGACTGGATGGAAATTTCAAAATATTCCAACGGTGATGTGCTGAACCGTTTTAACGGTGATGTAAGTACAGTCAGCGGCAATGCCATCAGCTGGCTTCCTACGATTATTATATCGATTTACAGCTTTATAGCTACGTTTGCTGTAATTCTTCATTACGATGTAATGATGGCATTTATAGCGTTTGCCAGTGCACCGTTTATGCTTCTGATGTCCCGCTTTTTAATCAAAAAGCAGAGGGAGTACAGCAAAAAAGTCCGGGAGATGAGCAGTAAGCTCATGACTTTTGAAGTGGAAACTTTTTATAATATGGATACCATCAAATCTTTTGGTACAGCACCTTATTATGGAAGAAAGATGCGCTGGTGGCAGAAGAAATTCAGGGATATAAGCCTGAAGTATAATATGTTTTCCATTAAAACCAATATTGTTATGACAATTATGGGGCTGTGTGTGCAGTATCTTGCATTTGGATACTGTCTGTTCCGTTTGTGGACACATGATATTACTTATGGTACCATGACTCTGTTTCTGCAGCAGAGAAGCAGCCTGTCCAGTGCATTTAATAATGTGATTTCTATTATTCCCGCATTTCTGAACAGTTCCGTTTCCGCACACAGGATCAGAGAACTGGTGGAACTGCCAAGAGAGGTACATATTCCGGAGAGTTCGGAGATGGATGCCTGGGCGGAGGACGGTTTTGAGATTCGTATGAAAGATGTGAATTATGCTTATGTGGAGGATAACCGCGTCATCACTGATTCTCAGTTTATTGCAAAACCCGGTGAGATTGTGGCGCTGGTGGGGCCTTCCGGTGAAGGCAAGACGACCATGATCCGCCTGATTCTGGGGCTGATCCGTCCGGAGACAGGTTATGTTTCTCTGACTGCATCTGATGGCAGGTCAGTGGAAATGAATGCTGACACCCGTCATTTGTTTGCCTATGTGCCTCAGGGTAATACGATCCTTTCAGGTACGATTGCGGAGAATATGCGGATGGTCAGAGAAGATGCTGACGATGAGCAGATCATCGAAGCGCTGAAGATAGCCTGTGCATGGGATTTTGTGAAAGATATGCCGGATACGATCAACTGCAGTATCGGTGAACGTGGAAAGGGATTTTCAGAAGGACAGGCCCAGCGTATTGCCATTGCCCGGGCAGTTCTTCGAGACAGTCCTGTGTTGCTGCTGGATGAAGCCACATCAGCGCTGGACGTGACGACGGAGCGCAGGGTTCTGCGGAACATTATCCAGCAGAAACCGAATAAAACCTGTATTGTTACGACACACCGTCCAAGTGTTCTGAATATGTGCCAGCGGGTCTACCGGGTTATGGAGACCAGGGTGACGGAACTGTCCGAGGAGGAATCCAGCAGAATGGCGATGGATTTCTGATAAATGAGAGAAATGAATAACAGGAAGGGCTTGCATTATTTGCGTTTTGCCTTTAAACTAGAAATGTACGGCAGGGACGATGAGGATTCCGGATGTGAATCCGTAGTCCCTGTTTTATGTGAACGATTATGAACCGTTGCGATTATTTTAATATGGAATGAAGATGAGAAATGGAGGATATCAGAGAAGATGGAAGACCAATTGATCCGGGTCGATTTGTATGATAGGGAAATTGGCTATGGCACCAAGGAAGAAATTCACAGAAAGGGACAGCTGCACAGAGCATTCTCTGTTTTTCTGGTAGATGATGACCGGATGCTGATTCAGAAGCGGCATGAAAGTAAATATCATTCCGGCGGACTGTGGGCCAATGCCTGCTGTTCCCATCCGAGAAGGGATGAGTCTCTGGAAGATGCTATTGAGCGCAGGCTGCAGGAGGAACTGGGGATAACAGCGCCCTGCCGGGAGTTGTGCCATTTTGTTTATTACATGAAATTTTCCGGGGAAATGCATGAGTACGAACTGGATCACATATTCCTGGGCACATATGACGGAGAAGTTCGTTTTGACAGGAATGAAATTGAAGAGGTGAAGTGGGTCGATTTTGACTGGCTGGAAGACGACATGGAGAAAAATCCCGATCATTATGCCAGCTGGTTTCTGATTGCGGCGCCCAAAGTGCTGGAATTTCTGAGAGATTAGTTTCTATGGAGAAAAACTCATATGTATAGTCTAATACGAGATGATGAAAACCGGGAACTGATCATACAGAAATATTATCAGCAGATCATGAATTGCTGGGGGATGGAGCAGGTTAAGGAAGTTGTGAAAAAATGGGAGCTGCTTCGTAAAAACGTGGGGAGTTTTCCGGCAGATGAGCCGGTTTTACTGCCGGAATATCTGTGGTTTTCCCGTTCGGGCACCGGTAAGTCAGAGATGCTCCAGCTTCTGGCAGCTTACCTTGATGCGGGGCAGATCATGCCTTTCAGCGGGATGGAAAGGGTTATCGAGTATGATCTGGAGTACTGTGAGGAGAATGAGCCTTTTGAGGATCTGGATAACCTGATCAAATATTTATCGGCCAGTTCGGCATATCATAATGAATTTAAGGGAATACTGGCGGTAAATCTGGATAACTGGCTGCCTCATCTGGATAATCTTCATTTTGTGGAGTTTCTGGAGTTTTTATCAGAGCATAACCGAAGTCTTCTCCTGATTCTGATCGCATGGCCCGATAAAGAGTACATGGATAAGCTGGAGAAGATTCTCTCCCTGTATCTTCGGGTACATACGGTGATGATCGAGATGCCGGAGGCGGAGGAAATGTTTGCCTTTATTGAGGCTAAACTGGAGAGGTATCACTGCGCTCTGTCGGAGGAGGCCGGGGCAATCCTGCTGGATACTCTGAGTCAGCTCAGAGATCTGGAGGGCTTTGACGGATACAAAACACTGGAATTTATGGTGCAGGAGATCGTTTATGAGTATTACTGCGGTGAAAAAGTCAGTTCCCATGTGATTGGTCCCGATGTAATTCTGGATTTTCTGAAAAATGGAAAGTTTGTCGATCGTTACCGGAAACGGTATGACAGAAAGGAGAAACTGCGCGCAGCAGGGTTCCGCCCCGGATTCTGATCTGTGGGGGGAAGATAGATTATGCCGAAAATTGAGAAATATCTGGAGTATCCTCAGGATACCAGGTGGGCGACGGATGAAGAAATCATGTCTCCCCTTTCTTCTACTGGAATTAATATTGCAGCTCCGCCTTACGCAACAGCGGGGCTGATTTTAAAAAGTGACGGAAAAACGGTGTATGTGGACGGCCTGGATCATCACAGTATGATTCTCGGTTCCACCGGATCCGGGAAAAGCCGTTTATTATGCATGCCCATGATCGGAATCATGGCAAATGCCGGTGAGTCGTTTATTGTTACCGATCCCAAGGAAGAACTGTTTAAAATGACTTCGGGCATGGCCAGGGCACAGGGATATCAGGTTGTGGTGCTTAATTTCAGGGATGTGAGCAAAAGCGATACATGGAATCCGCTTCTGATTCCCCATGAATTATATAAAAAGGGTGACAGGGATCATGCCATGTCCCTGCTGAATGATTTTGTGATGACCCTGTCTGCGGCGGATAAGACACAGGAGCAGTTCTGGCTGCAGATGGCGCAGTCACTGATCCTTGCCAATATTCTTCTGCTGTTTGAGGCGGGGGAAAAAGAGCAGGTTAATATGCACAGTCTGAGCAGGATGTGTCTCGACTACGGACGCCCCCGGAAACAGAATGCGCTGTATCAGCTGCTGGAGTATATTAATCCGGATTCGATTGCCGGTATGAATTATGCCGGTGTCTGCGTCGATGCGGAGAAAACGCAGAGTTCTATCATGGGTGTTGTACACAGTATCCTGAGGGTTTTTAATACGCAGGAGGAACTGCTTCATATGATGTCGGACAGCAGTTTTGATATGCGCAGCTTCGGCAGACAGAAGACAGCAGTATATCTGATTGTTCCTGACGAAAAAAGTACATTTCATTTTCTGGTATCCACATTTATAAAACAGTGTTATGAGATGCTGATCGGGGAGGCTCATAGAGAAGATGATATGAGACTGCCTGTTCGGGTCAATTTTGTGCTGGATGAGTTTGCCAATCTGCCTGCGATTCCGGATATGCCGAATATGATTTCTGCAGCCCGGAGCCGGAATATCCGGTTTCATCTGGTTATCCAGAGTATGAATCAGCTCTTCAGCAAATACGGCCATGATGCAGATACTATCAGCAGTAACTGTGAGAACTGGGTTTATCTCAATTCCAAGGAATATGATTCTCTGGAGAAAATCAGCAAACGGTGCGGCAATCTGCTGGACAACAGAGACCGGCTGCGCCCTCTGATTACTCCATCGAGATTGCAGAGACTGGACAAAGCACGGGGAGAAACCCTGATTTTTCATGGACGTCAGTACCCGTATATTTCTTATCTGGCGGATATTTCCCGTTACGATTTTAAAATTTGGTCACCGGTAGATGTCAATATCGGGAAACGCAGGGCAGCTTCGGTATTTCATATGGAAGAACTTCTGAAAGAACTGAGAGCCGGGAACAGGCCTCTGCTATTCTATGATAATACGGAGGAGATAAAGGTCTGTCAGCAGGAAGCTGCGCCGGAAAGCAGTATGCACATGGAAAAGTGTACGAAACCGGAAGGATCTGCGGATATGGTTGAAAGCACGGATTCGGAACGTTTTTTGGATGAGCATTTGAAGCTGCTTTGCAGGCGCAGAATTGAACTGTCGGAAAGTTCAGATTTTTTCCGGCTGCTGTACTATCTTCTTGGAACTCAAAAGGAGATGGAGCTTCTGCAGCAGAGGCTCCTGCTGTCTCCGGGAGAAAATGAAATGCTTGAAAAACGTCTGGAAGCCGAGGAAGGGTACCGTAATTCAAATCTGCTGGTCTGCTGTTCTGTACTGGCAGCGGAATCTGCAGCCCAGGAAGAGAAGGAAACGTTTGGAAACTGGCTTATCGGGATTTATGCCGATACCATTGCTCTTATGGAAAGAAAACAGCAGCAGATTCTTTTTTATCCGGCTGCTTCTTCATGGCAGAACATGGCGGTGGCAGCCGGTGTAGCTGCAGCATTCCATGAGGCAGGAAAAGGCAGATATGCTGAATCGGAAACGATTCTTCACTATGTAAACAGTTACAGGGACTGTTTTTTTACGTATCCGGGGCTTGATGTACTGCAGCAGAGAATGCAGCAGTTTCTGAGGGCGGTCTGCAGCAGAGAAAGAATACAGGAAACGATTGACCGGTTTAAGGAACTGAAAAAGCCGGTTTCTTTTCAAAAAGCAGACAGCAATCCGATGACACATCTGTATCGTTTCCGGAAGGAAAATGAGCAGGACAGACAGCACATGGAAAGCATTTTACAGTACTGCCGGATAGAGTATGAACATTTTCTGAAGAAAATCGAGGAAAAGGGAGGAGCGGAATGTCGGAAGTAATCGTGGTAGGGGGAGGCGCTGCCGGGATGATTGCTGCATATGCAGCCGCCGTAAAAGGTCATCGGGTGACTCTTTTTGAAAAAAATGAAAAACTTGGAAAAAAACTGTATATAACAGGAAAAGGAAGATGCAATATCACCAATGCAGCCGATCTTGAAACAATTTTGTCTCATGTCGTATCCAACCCAAGATTTCTTTACAGTTCCCTGTATGGATTTACGAATCAGAATATGATTGAACTGCTGAACAAAGAAGGACTGGAGACAAAAGTAGAGCGCGGAATGCGGGTTTTTCCGGTATCGGATAAATCTTCTGATGTGATCAGAACCCTGTCGGACATGCTTTACAGAAATGGTGTCCGCATCTATCTGAATAAAAAAGTATCATCTCTGATTGTACAGGAATCTGATGAACAAAATGGCGGGGGCGATACTTTGGCCGGCAGGAAGCGGGATAATGTAAAATGTGCCGGGATGAAGATATGTACCGGTGTGGTGACAGAGGATGGACGGAAACGAAAGGCTGATGTAGTAATTGTGACTACAGGAGGAATTTCCTACCCTTCTACCGGCTCCACAGGCGACGGATATCGTTTTGCCGAGGAGGCGGGGCATCAGATTACAGCACTCAGCCCGGCTCTGGTTCCCTTTACTGCAGAAGAAGAATGGGTGAAGGATCTGCAGGGATTGTCTCTGCGAAACGTGAATGTGACCATTTCTTCCGGAAAAAAGAAACTGTATACAGATTTTGGTGAAATGCTGTTTACGCATTTTGGTGTCAGCGGTCCTGCGATCCTCAGCGGAAGCAGTGTATGTGCGAAATACCTGAAAAAAGGAAAGCTGACACTTCATATCGATCTGAAACCGGCTCTGGACAGAGAACAGCTGGATGCCAGACTCCTGAGAGAATTTAAAGATGCAAAAAATAAACAGATCTGCAACGTGCTGGGGGCGGTGTATCCGTCAAGTCTGGTGCCTGTAATGCTGAAAGTCAGCGGGATTGTGCCGGAAAAGGTTATTCATGATGTAACCAGAGAAGACCGCAATCGGTTAATTCAGAACACAAAGGATCTGTGCATTACGCTCAATGGCCTGCGTGGATATAATGAAGCCATCGTAACGCAGGGAGGAATAAAGGTAAAGGAAATCAATCCTTCCACCATGGAGTCAAAACTGGTGCGGGGGCTTCGTTTTGCCGGAGAAGTGCTGGATCTGGATGCCTTTACCGGAGGATATAACCTTCAGATTGCATGGTCAACCGGATGGGCAGCAGGAAGTACCATTGAGCAGTAGGAAGTACCATTGGGAAGCAGGAAGTACCATTGAGCGGCAGTGACCGGTGGCCGGAAAGCGGCCCGGAATATAAAAGTGAAAAATCAGGAGGCCTTAAAATGGGTTTTAATATAGCAATTGATGGCCCCGCAGGTGCGGGGAAAAGTACGATTGCCAAAAAGGTGGCAGAAAAACTGAATTTTATTTACATTGATACAGGAGCCATGTATCGTGCCATGGGCGTATATTTCAGCAGAAACCATACCGATCTTTCCGATGAAAATGCTGTAAAAGAAGCATGCCGCACGGTGGATGTACATCTGACCTATGATCAGGGTGTGCAGCAGATCTGGATGAATGGAGAAAATGTCAGTCAGGTGATCCGAACAAAGGAAGCCGGCAATATGGCTTCTGCCTGTGCTGCAGTTCCTGCGGTTCGTGAAAAACTGGTGGAATTACAGAAAAAGCTGGCAGAAACCAGCAATGTGGTAATGGATGGACGTGATATCGGAACTGTCGTCCTGCCCAATGCGGATGTGAAGGTATATCTGACAGCCAGCGTAGATGTGCGTGCAGAGAGACGCTGTAAAGAATATCAGGAAAAAGGGCTGAATGCGGTTCTGGAAGATGTAAAAAAGGAAGTAGCACAGAGAGATTACAACGATATGCATCGTGCTGTTTCGCCCCTGTGTCAGGCACCGGATGCCATTCTGGTAGATACTTCTGACATGAATATCGAGCAGGCTGCAGATGCTATCTTAAAGCTTGTTCCGTCCGTTCACTAAAATGGATTACAGTAAAACGCCGCATGATAAAACTGCAGTATCATGCAGTTTATGCGGGCTTCAGGAAACAGGAGGATTGATTTGGAAGTTAAGCTGGCAAAAACTGCCGGATTCTGCTTTGGAGTTAAGCGGGCAGTAGATACCGTATATGAACAGGTGGATCATCCCGAACAGACACCGATTTATACGTTCGGTCCGATCATCCACAATGAGGAGGTCATTGCGGATCTTGAAAAAAAAGGTGTTATTACAATTAATTCGGAAGAGGAATTGAAGCAGCTGTATGAAGGAACCATGATTATCCGCTCCCATGGCGTTGGAGAGCATATTTATGATGTGATTAAGGAGCAGAATCTTCATCTGGTAGATGCTACCTGTCCCTTTGTGAAGAAAATTCACAGAATCGTAAAGGATGCTTCCGAAGAAGGAAATTATATTATTATTATCGGAAATAAGAATCATCCCGAGGTTCAGGGAATCTGCGGCTGGTGCCATGGGGACTGCAGTGTTGTTTCTACGGAAGAAGAAATCCGTGCATTAGCTCTCCCGAAGGAAAGAAAAGTAACCGTCGTATCGCAGACTACTTTTAATTTGGTAAAATTTAAATATCTTGTTGCGATTTTAGAGAATATTTGTTATAATCTATATATTGTGAATACTATCTGCAATGCAACTCAGGAACGTCAGGCGGAAGCACGTAAAATCGCTTCATCCGTAGATGCTATGATTGTGATTGGGGGAAAGAACAGCTCCAATACGCAGAAGCTTTACGAAATCTGTAAAAAAGAATGTGGCAACACTTGTTATATACAGACGCTTAAAGACTTATCAGCTCAGAATTTTCAAACTGTGTGCACCGTAGGTATTACAGCAGGGGCATCAACCCCCAAGCATATTATTGAGGAGGTTCAATTACATGTCAGAACAAACTTTTGAAGAATTATTAGAAGGTTCTGTAAAAACAATCCGCACCGGGGAGGTTGTCAGCGGAAAAGTTATAGCTGTTAAGGAGGATGAAATCGTTCTGAATATCGGTTACAAGTCAGACGGTATTATTACCAGAAGCGAATATACCAATGATTCAAATGCGGATCTTACAACCATGGTTCAGATTGACGATGAGATGGAAGCCAAAGTTGTAAAAGTTAACGATGGCGAAGGTCAGGTCGTTTTATCCTATAAGAGGCTGGCTGCTGACAGAGGAAACAAGAGACTGGAAGAAGCTTTCGAAAATCAGGAAGTACTGACAGCTCCCGTTACCAGAATCGACAAAGGCGGTTTAAGTGTTACTGTTGAAGGCACAAGAGTATTTATTCCCGCAAGCCTTGTATCCGATACTTATGAAAAAGACCTTTCCAAGTACGAAGGACAGGAAATTGAATTTGTTATTACTGATTTCAAACCCAGACAGAGAAGAATCATCGGCGACCGCAAACGTCTGCTGGTAGCTAAGAAGAAAGAAATGCAGAAAGCTCTGTTCGAGAAAATCGAACCCGGCATGACCGTAACAGGTACTGTTAAGAATGTTACAGACTTTGGTGCATTTATCGATTTAGGCGGTGCTGACGGTCTGCTTCACATCTCAGAGATGTCCTGGGGCCGCGTAGAGAACCCTAAAAAGCTCTTCGCTGTTGGCGATGAAGTTACCTGCTTTATCAAGGAAATCAACGGAACAAAGATTGCACTCAGCCTGAAATTCCCTGAAAAGAATCCCTGGTTAACAGCTGCTGAAAAGTATGCTGTAGGTACTGTTGTAACAGGCCGTGTAGCACGTATGACAGATTTCGGTGCTTTCGTAGAACTTGAGCCCGGCGTTGATGCTTTACTCCATGTTTCTCAGATTTCCAGAGCTCACGTTGAGAAGCCTTCAGATGTACTGGCTAAAGATCAGGTTATCGAAGCTAAAGTTGTTGACTTCAATGAAGAGAACAACAAGATCAGCCTGAGTATGAAAGCAATCGAAGCACCTGCTCAGTCCGAAGAAGAAGAGGAATAATCCTTTCAACAGATCAGACAGCAGTTCTGCAGTCAGATGATGTATTAATTCAAAAATATAGTAATGTAATAGCCGGCACCATGGTCATATTGACTATGGTGCTTTTTGTATGATTTTCTTAAGCTGATCGGAATTATGTGGAATAATTCCCTCCACAGGATAGTTTCCTGCTCAATATGCTTATGGAGTAATCTTCATGAAGGAACTGCCGGTACGGTAGCAGAATGCTTCCATAACGTGTGATTCAAGAATCAGATCACTTTCATCAAGATCGGCAATCGTTCTGGCAGTCTTCAGAAGTTTATAGTATCCTCTGGTTGTCAGCTGATTATGTGTCAGGCAGGAATCCAGAAACTGTTCGGCCTGAGGGGCTGCATGGCAGAATTCCGATGTCATGGCAGATGTCATCTGGGAATTAAAATAGATACCCGTATCCTGAAAACGTTTCTGCTGGATACGGTGTGCGGAAATAACGCGTCTGCGGATACTTTCGGAACATTCATTAGCCACAGAACCGGAACGGAGTTCTTCCTTATTAAGTGGAAGTACTTCGATGGTGATATCGATCCTGTCCAACAACGGTCCGCTGATTCGGCCCAGGTACTTCTGAACTTCCCAGGAAGTGCAGGTACATCGGACAGGATCGGGATAATAACCGCATCTGCAGGGATTCATGGCGGCAACAATCATGGTATGGGCAGGAAACTCATATCGACCGTGAAGCCGTGATATATATACTTTCTCATCTTCCATGGGCTGCCGGAGAACTTCCAGGGTTTTCTTTGAGTATTCGGGAAGTTCATCTAAAAAGAGAACACCGCGGTCAGCAAGCGAGATCTCTCCCGGAATCGGATACAGCCCCCCTCCGGCAAGTGCAGATGTACTGGCAGTATGATGAGGAGAACGAAAAGGCCGGGTCCGAAGCAGACCGCTTCCCGGTTCCAGCAGACCGCAAACACTGTGTATCCGCGTAATCTCCAGACTTTCGTCCCGGGTCAGGGGCGGCATGATGGAAGGAATACGTCTTGCCAGCATGCTTTTGCCGCTGCCGGGAGGGCCTGATAACAGAAGATTATGCATTCCTGCTGCGGCAACTTCTATCGCGCGCCTTGCAGCACTTTGTCCGTTAACATCCTTGAAATCATCCTGATAGGTTTCCGTTTCACAGGACCAGGGAACAGAAGGAATCACAGATTCTTCCATAAGCGCAGGTTCTTTCAGAATCTGAATCAGTTCAGACAGGGTGTGTACGGGAATCACTTCGATTTCTTCAATACAGGCGGCTTCTGCGGCATTGTCAGCAGGAACAAAACAGCGGCCAAGCCCGTGTTCTCTGGCGCAGAGAACTGCTGAAAGGATACCGTGTATACCACAGATTGTTCCGTCCAGACTCAGTTCCCCGCAGAACAAACTGCAGGAAGATACTTCTTCCACGAAGTCAGAAGAGAAAAAATCCATGGCGGCAAGAATGGAAACCGCAATCGGAAGATCGAAGCCTGAACCGCGCTTGCGGATATCAGCCGGTGAAAGATTAACTGTCATCTTTTTGGGAGGAAGAAAAATACCGCTGTTGCGAAAAGCGGTGCGTACCCGCTCTCTAGCTTCCTTTACTTCCGAGCAGGGAATTCCTACCATATCAAAAGAGGGAAGGCCATCTGAAATATCGGCCTCAACCTGAACCAAAAAACCATCAATTCCATGCAAAGTTACACTGTATACTTTTCCAAACATAATTGGTATCCTTTCCTTAATAATAGCGATGAAAGCGTCAAATGAATTTGACGCTATGATACCAACGGATTTCTCCGCGTTTCACGCTCCCGAAATCCTGAAAACATTCGAAATCCGCTCATTTTTCTACGAAAAATGGCTACTTTCTCATGTTTTGCAGGTCCCAAAGTCATGTATTTTCGTGCAAGCACGAAATACATGACCTTTTGACCCTTGTATCATAATAACAAATGTATGTGTCAATCATGAATACATTCACCGCGTTGATTGCGCTTTAAATTATCACATGATTAATTTATCATACGAAAATATGTTTGTCAACAAACATATGAAAATATAAAAATAAATTAATAATTATTAAAACATAGGAAAAAATAAAAAATATATTGACTAAAATAATTACACATGATAATCTGACAGTGCAGCTGCAGAAAGGCAGAGATTTGATAACTGAAAAAGAATACAGATACTGGCTGTGCAATCTTCCGGGCTTTGGGGCGAAAAAAATTTCCGAACTGCTTCGCAGGTTCGGAAGCGCGGAAGCTGTATGGAGGAGCACGGAAGAGGACATAAAAAAAGTCATGGAAGAAGGGAATGAAGATTACCGGCTGTTCCGGACGATGGATCTTGCACATATCTGCGAAGGGAAAAATACGTTGGAACAGGCCATGGAATCGTATCATAAACTGGGAAAAAAGGGCATACGATTTATCATACCGGAGGACAGAACATATCCTGCACGATTAAAAAGTCTGTATGATATGCCTCAGGGACTGTACATTTCAGGCAGTGTACCGGGGGACGAAAAACCGGCGGCTGCCATTGTTGGAGCACGAAACTGCAGCCATTACGGTGCAGAGATGGCATTTATTCTTGCACGGGAGCTGTGCAGCAGAGGTGTGGATGTAATCAGCGGTATGGCACTGGGAATCGATGGAGAAGCACACCGGGGGGCACTGGCAGCGAAGAATTCCATACCCGGCGAAGGTCACCTTTCCGGACAGCAGACAAAGTGCGGAGGATCAGGTGCAACTTATGCTGTGCTTGGATGTGGTGTGGACGTCTGTTATCCAAGGACCAATTCCGATATTTATCATCAGGTGGATGGCATTATATCGGAATTTCCTCCGGGGATTCAGCCGGTTCCTTCCAATTTTCCCATGAGAAACCGGATTATCAGCGGTCTGTCGGATATGGTCATTGTGGTGGAAGCCCGTTTTCGCAGCGGATCTCTGATTACTGCGGACCAGGCTCTGGAGCAGGGGAGAGATGTCTATGCGGTTCCGGGAAGAGTGACAGATTCTCTGAGCAAAGGGTGCAATGAATTGATACGGCAGGGGGCCGGAATCATCACAGATCCGGTGGAATTTGCCGGGAATCTTTTCCCGAAACAGGATAAAATTGTACCAAATCACAAAAAAAGTAAAATTGCACTTGCCTTGTCAGAAGAAAAGGTGTATAGTTGTCTGGATTTTAATCCGACGCATCTCGGTTCAATTGTTGATCAGACCGGCTTTTCTACACAGGATACAGTTGGAATTCTGATGCAGCTTATGATGAAAGATCTGGTTACGGAGACGTCGAAAAATTATTATGCATTGAAATTCAGATAGGAGTACTGTATTAATGGCAAAATATCTGGTTATCGTTGAATCACCTGCCAAGGTGAAAACCATAAAAAAGTTTCTTGGCGCAAATTATGATGTAGAGGCATCGAATGGACATGTAAGAGATCTTCCGAAAAGCCAGCTTGGCATTGATGTGGAACATGATTTTGAACCCAAATATATAACAATCCGTGGGAAGGGCGAGCTGCTTGCCGGACTGCGCAGGAAAGTAAAAAAGGCAGATAAGATTTATCTTGCAACTGACCCGGACCGGGAAGGAGAAGCAATCAGCTGGCATCTGTATCAGGCATTGAAGCTGGAAGAAAAGAATGTTCAGCGTATTACGTTTAATGAGATTACGAAGAATGCTGTAAAAGCATCCCTGAAAGCACCCCGGGAAATTGATATGGATCTTGTGAATGCGCAGCAGTGCCGCCGCATCCTTGATCGTCTCGTGGGCTATATGATCAGTCCTCTGCTGTGGGCCAAGGTGAAGCGGGGACTGAGTGCCGGCCGTGTGCAGTCGGTGGCACTTCGCATTATCTGTGACAGAGAAGCTGAAATCGAGGCATTTATTCCGAAAGAGTACTGGACGCTGGAAGTGGCGTTAAAGTTTCCCGGAGATAAAAAGTCTTTTACTGCCAAGCTGAAAGAGGATGTGGGCAACAGGCAGGAACTGGATGCGGTACTGGCAGATCTTGAAAGCTGTCAGTATACAATAGAAAGTATCAAGAGGGGAGAACGCATTAAAAGGGCTCCGTTTCCGTTTACTACGAGTACCCTGCAGCAGGATGCTTCACGGCTTCTGAACTTTTCTACATCAAAAACCATGCGTGTTGCGCAGCAGCTGTATGAAGGTGTTGAAATAAAAGGTCAGGGCAGTGTGGGTATTATTACCTATCTGAGAACGGATTCTGTTCGTGTCTCTCAGGAAGCTTCCGAAGCGGCAAGAGCATTTATTACGGAGAATTTTGGTGCTGAATATGTAGGCGAAGTGAGAACATCCGGTAAAAAAGGCGGTAAAGTACAGGATGCTCATGAAGCAATCCGTCCTACAAATCTGGCCTTTACCCCTGAAGCATTGAAGGACTCTCTTACCAGAGAGCAGTTCCGTCTGTATCAGCTGATCTATAACCGTTTCCTGGCAAGTCAGATGAGTTCTGCTGTATATGAAACCATGTCTGTAAAAATCAAAGCTGCGGGGCATACATTTACTTCAGCCGGCAACCGGATTAAATTCAATGGTTTTCAGGTAGCATATCAGGCAGATGAAGAAAAAGAAAAGCTTGTAAAGTTAAGCGATAAACTGGAGGAAGGTATGGTTCTTTCAGAGGAAAGCAGGGAAGAAAAGCAG
>JALFLM010000075.1 GCA_022774705.1 Lachnospiraceae bacterium
CTTGAGATGTACAAGAAGATTGCTTCTATTGAGAACAAAAACGATTACATGGATATGCAGGATGAGTTGATTGACCGCTTCGGAGAGATGCCTGCTGCAGTTCAGAATCTTCTGATGGTAGCATGGATCAAGGCAAAGGCACATGAGAATTATATTGTGGAACTTATGGCAAAACCGGAACAGATTACGATTAAGATGCTGGCAAAAGCGCCGGTTAAAAGTGATCATGTTCTGTCTTTCATGCAGAACTATGGAGGACGTCTTCGCTTTGTAAACGGTGAAAATCCCGGTTTTGTCTATAAAGAGATGCGCGGTGCAGTTATGACTCCCCAGGATCAGGTGATTGTTATCAACGAAATACTGGAGCGGATGCGAAAGGAACTGTTCTGAATAGAATTGTTCTGAATGGAGTTGTTGTGAATAGAAGTATTCTGATTAAGCTGCTGTTCTGACCGGGAAAGGGTTCTGATTTCAGCAAGATGGGTCAGGATTTTACAAAACAGGGCGCTGTATTTGATTGCAACGAAAATTAATTTGTTATATAATTGAGTCATTGGATTTACGGGAGATTTCCTGTAGAACAAAATATATGGAAAGTTGTGATAAGCGGCAGCAACTGGAAAGGAATGGATATTATGAGAGTAGGGATGTTAACAAGCGGTGGCGACTGTCAGGCACTGAATGCTACCATGAGAGGTATTGCGAAGGGTCTGTACAATCTGTATGATGACGTGGAGATTTATGGTTTTCTGGATGGCTACAGGGGTCTGATCTATGCCGAGTACAGGAAGATGGAACGGTCAGATTTCAGAGGCATCATTAAGCGGGGCGGTACGATTCTGGGAACTTCCAGACAGCCCTTCAAACTGATGAGAGAGCCTGATAAAAACGGCCTGGATAAAGTAGAGTCCATGAAACATACTTACAGGAAACTGAGACTGGACTGCCTGTTTGTACTGGGCGGCAACGGAAGTCAGAAGACTGCCAACCTGTTAAGTCAGGAAGGTCTGAATGTAATCGGGCTTCCCAAGACGATTGACAATGACCTTTGGGGCACCGATATGACATTTGGCTTCAACAGTGCAGTTGAAATTGCGACCAATGCAATTGACTGTATCCACACGACAGCCGCATCACATGGACGTGTATTTATTATTGAAATTATGGGTCACAAGGTAGGTTCTCTGACTCTGGAGGCAGGTATGGCAGGCGGAGCAGATGTAATCCTTCTTCCTGAGATTCCCTATGACATTAACAAAGTTGCTGACGCTGTCAAACGCAGATCAAAAGCCGGTTGTGGTTTTACTATTATTGCCGTTGCAGAAGGTGCAATTTCCAAAGAGGATGCAGCTCTGAGCAAGAAAGAGTACAAAAAGAAAGTGGTAGAATCCCCCTACCCTTCTGTATCCTACGAGATCGCAGCGCGCCTGGAGGAACTGACCGGCGCAGAAGTTCGTGTAACCGTTCCCGGTCATATGCAGAGAGGCGGAGAACCCAGCGCATATGACAGAGTTCTGTCATCACGTCTTGGCGCAAGAGCAGCTCAGATGTGCAAGGACGGAGAATTCGGCAATCTTGTAGTAATCAAAAACGGTGAGATCGACAAATTCCCTCTGGCTGAAAGCGCCGGCAGGTTAAAAGTTGTTGATCCGGATTCCAGTATCGTTCAGGAAGCACGGCTGCTGGGTATCACATTCGGTGACTGATGGGGCTGCGGCCTGCCATCGGGCTGCCGTGAAACATATTTAAGAACAGGAGCAGATGAAACATGTCCTATACAGCGTTGTACAGAAAATGGCGTCCGCCGGTTTTTGATGATGTAAAAGGCCAGGATCCCATTGTATCAGCATTAAGAAATCAGATCCACACAGGGCGTATAGGCCATGCTTACCTGTTCTGCGGGACACGCGGAACAGGTAAGACGTCTGTTGCCAAGATTTTTGCCCGTGCGGTTAACTGTGAAGCGCCGGTTAATGGAAACCCGTGTAATCAGTGTTCCAGCTGCAGGGCGGTAAACCAGGGAAACTCAGTCAATGTTATGGAGATTGACGCAGCTTCCAATAATGGTGTGGACAATATTCGTGAGATACGCGATGAAGTGAGGTATGCTCCCACGGAGGGGCGCTATAAGGTTTATATTATTGATGAAGTGCATATGCTTTCTACAGGAGCGTTTAATGCACTGCTGAAAACACTGGAGGAACCTCCGGCCCATGTGATTTTTATACTGGCTACCACTGAGGTTCATAAGATTCCTGTCACCGTTTTATCCCGGTGCCAGCGCTATGATTTCAGAAGAATTTCCGTTGATGTGATTGCTTCCCGTCTGAAGCAGCTGACAGATGGCGAGGGTGTGGAGATTGAAGACCGCGCACTTAAATATATTGCCAGAAAAGCGGACGGCTCCATGCGTGATTCCATCAGTCTGCTGGATCAGTGCATTGCATTTCACTATGGAGAACTGCTTACGTATGACAAAGTTCTGGATGTACTGGGTGCAGCCAGCTATGATCTGTTTGGAAGTCTGCTTGAGGCAGCACTGGACGAACGTACAGCGGACTGTATCGGCCTGATCGATGAAATTGTCATGCAGGGCCGGGAACTTGGCCAGCTGGTCAGTGATTTTATCTGGTATCTGCGCAATATCATGCTGCTGAAAGCTTCGGATCTGGATGCGGATACTCTGGAAGTATCAGAGGAAGAACTTCTGGAACTGGGCAGGATGAGCAGGAAGATCAGTGAAGAGACGCTGCTGCGTTATATCCGGGTATTCTCGGAACTTTCCGGCAGGATTCGCTATGCTAATGATAAGCGGGTGCTTCTGGAGATGGCATTTATCAAACTGATTCGACCGGAGACGGAGTATAATCTCGATTCCGTACTGAATCGACTGGAGATTCTGGAGAAAAAACTTGCTCAGGGGTATGTGGCACCTTCGGCATCTCTGACCGGACAGACTGCAGGAGAGGCTGCAGATGGTGGGATATATACAGAGCTGTCCGGTGCATCCGGAAGAACCGATGAAGAAAGAATCGACAGCGAAGCAGATCCGGATGGGCAGAATCCCGGGAATTCCGTCTGGATGAGAGATTCGGCAGGAAAACCTGAAAGCCAGGAGATATCTGTTTCTGCGGACCAGATGAGCCGATATGAAGCGATTCGGGGCAGCTGGGGGAAAATCGTCAGCAGTCTGGTATCCAGATCAGCCAGGATTGCGCTGCAGAAGTCGGAGATAGAGCCGGATCGGAATGGAAGTGGTTTTTGTATTGTATTTTTTGAAGAAAAGTATTATGCTATTGGAGCACGGACTCCATATCTTACGGCAATCAGGGAAGCTGCGCAGCAGATTGCAGGAATAGACTGTGAATTTCGATTTGAATTAAGGCAGGATGGTACCCCGGGCAGATTTATCAGCGATGAACAGCTGCAGTCTGTTTTTCAGGGGATTGAGATAGAGGATGAATAATCCTGAAAGAGAAACATTAACGGATTTCGAATGTTTTCAGGATTTCGGGAGCGTGAAACGCGGAGGAATCCGTGTGTATCATGATACACGATTTATATATTAAAAGGAGTTTTATTTATGGCAAAAAGAGGCGGTTTTGGCGGTATGCCCACTAATATGAACAATCTGATGAAACAGGCACAGAAGATGCAGAGACAGATGGAAGAAGCAAAGAAAAGTCTGGATGAAAAAGAATACTCTGCAAAAGCCGGCGGCGGCGCAGTGGAAGTAAAAATGTCCGGAAAGAAAGAACTTCTGTCTGTAAAGCTGACAGAAGAAGTAGTAGATCCTGATGATATCGAGATGCTGGAGGATCTGATTGTTGCCGCTGTAAACGAAGCGATCCGTGCGGTGGATGAAGATGCTTCAAAGACTATGGGACAGCTTACAGGCGGTATGGGTATGCCGTTCTGATTGCCGGCTGCGACTGTTTTTACTGATAGTCGTTTATTTACTAACGCACATTGATAACAGGTGCAGGAACGGGAGAAAAGCATGGATTATTATGGAAGTCAGATCAGTGCTCTGATCGAGGAGCTTTCAAAACTTCCCGGAATTGGCAGCAAGTCAGCACAGCGGCTGGCTTTTCATATCATCAATCTGCCGCAGGAGCAGGTAGAGAAGCTTTCTGCAACGATTATTGAAGCAAGGAAAAAGGTCAGATACTGCAGTTGCTGCTGTACGCTGACGGATGATGAATTGTGCCCGGTCTGTAAAAATCCTTCACGGAATCATAAACAGATCATGGTGGTGGAGAATTCCAGAGATCTGGCAGCGTATGAAAAGATCGGCAGGTATGAAGGCGTCTATCATGTTCTGCACGGTGCAATATCGCCTTCCCGGGGAATCGGGCCGGCAGATATTCGTTTAAAAGAGCTTATGACGCGGCTTGCAGGGGATGTGGATGAACTGATTATTGCGACAAATTCCAGTCTGGAAGGTGAAGCTACGGCGATGTATATCAGTAAGCTGGTGAAACCTACGGGAATCAGGCTGACCAGGATTGCCAGCGGGGTTCCGGTAGGAGGCGATCTGGAATACATTGACGAGGTAACATTATTAAGAGCTTTAGAAGGAAGGGTGCTTTTATAAGTGCCCTTTTTGTGTTAAACTGTAGACAGGATTATTATGCGGAGGATGCAATTGTGGAAAAACAGGATGTAAGCCAGGCGGCCAGAAAAATCCGCTCGCTGATGCAGGAGAAAAAATATAAAGATGTAGTAAAAATAGCAGATGGTCTGAATCTGAATCGTATCAATAATGGTTTGTTAATTCTTGATATTGTGGAAGCCTATGAAAAACAGGGAGATAAGAAAGCGGCTAAGCAGGCGCTGCTGAATTATTATGATGTTCATGGTATTACAGGCCGCAATATGATGCAGAAACTGATCGAACTGTGCATTGAAACCAGAGATATTTCCAATGCAGTGGGATTATGCATGGAATTTGAAAATGAATGGCCGGAAAGCAGCATTTCCTATCTGATGAGGTATCAGATTACTGCTTCTGCGGGAGGCAGTCTGGATGAGAGAATTTATTATCTGGAAAGATATAAAGAGGCGGAATTTGAAGAGCGCTGGGGCTATGAACTTGCCAAACTGTACGATAAAAACAATCAGAAAGAAAAATGTGCGCAAGTATGCCATGAGATTATCTGCTTTTTTGGTACCGGAAAGTATGTGGAAAAAGCAGTACAGCTGAAGGAAAGAGTGACCGGTCTGACAGAAGATGAAATCAGAATCGTGGAAGCTGCGAAACGCCGTGAACAGGAGGCACGGGATCGACGGGAAGAGGAAGAACGTCTTGCCCGTGAAGAGATGGCACGCATTGCGGAGGAAGAGGCACGTCGTACCAGAGAATATGAGGAGCGTCGTCGCCAGGAAGAGGAGTACCGGCATCAGGAAGAAGAAAGAAAACGTCAGGAAGAAGAATTCAGACGGAAAATAATAGAAGAAGAGCAGAACAGACTGCGTGAGCGAGCGTATGAGCAAAAGTATACGCAGGAATACGAAAGCTCTGCAGACAGTACGGCCGCTGAGACAGAAGAAACAGACGAGGAATATGCAGTACGGAGAGCGAGACTGGCAGAGGAAGAGAAAATACGCCAGACAGAGGAGGCGGCCCGTCTGCTGAAAGAGAGAAAAGAAGCGGACCGTGTTGCGCGGGAGCAGAAAATAGCAGATGCATTAAAAACATCGGATCGTTATGCTGAAATAGAAAAAAGCAGAAGAAACTCTATTTACTTTGATGAAATTTTTGCAAAACAGGATGTGACTGAGGATAGACAGAAATCTGAAAAAAGCTCGTTGGAAAGCGGGGGTATTTTTTCATCCTTTGGGCGGATGGCATCCAATGTAAGAAAAACTTTACAGCCGGATGAAGATTATCTTGAAAAGGCGGATGCAGATGCAGAAATTGAATACATAACAGTCGGACGCAACACACAGGCGTACGTGGAAGATGTGGAAGAAAGAATGCTCAGTGAACTGGATATGCTGGATGATGAGCAGATTGACGAACTGAATGCTGCTCAGATTAAAGAAATCTATGAATTGAAAATTCTTCATGATGTACGTGAAAACATAAAGGATTTAATTGCAGATGCAGATAAGCTGTATCATATAAAGCGATCAGAGGAAGAACAGGGAAAAATACGGGAGGAACTGGAAAAGTTTGTAAATAACGATCCTTATGTCAGTCCATTGGAACAGAACAGCGGATCAGAAGAAACTGAAATAGGAGAAACTGAGACAGAAGAAACCGAGGCAGAAGAAGCCGAGGCAGAAGAAACCGAGACAGAAGAGACCAGGACAGGAGAAACCGAGGCAGAAGAAACCGAGGCAGAAGAAACCAGGACAGGAGAAACCGAGGCGGAAGAAACCAAGACAGAAGAAAAAAACGGTGAATCTGAGAAAAGAACGTTAGAGGAATCTGTAAGTGAACTGCCGGAGGAAAAATCCGGTGGAGAGCGTGAGGAGGAACTGTCAGAGGCAGAATCCGATGGAGGACCTGAAGAGGAACTGCCGGAGGAAGAATCCGGTGAAGAATCTGAAAAGGAACTGCCGGAGGAAGAATCCGGTGAAGAACCTGAAAAGGAACTGCGGGAGGAAGAATCTGAAGAGAAACCGTCAGAGGAACAACCTGATGGAGAACCCGGAGAAGAATTATCCGGTGAGCGGTCGGAGGAAAAATCCGGCAGAGAATCTGAAGTGAAAACATCAGATGAAGAAAAAGCAGAATCTGAAAGAAAACTATCAGAGGAAGTATCAGACAATGAATCTGCAGAAAAAACGTCCTGGGCAGAAAAAGCCGGGACGGAAGAGGCAGAAAAGCAGACGATTCTTGACAGAATTTCGGATCCTGCTGCAAATCTGTCGGTACAGGATTTCTCGGAATGCATTGCAGCGTATGCAGAAACAAAGGGATACAAGGTTGAAGATAGTGCATATATAACCATAGCGGTACTCGCAGATGAAATGCAGAAAAAAGAGACTCCGTTATCCCTTAATAATGCTAAAATTATGGCAGATGATGCTATCGCAAGAATTCAGAAGAGGAATCCGCTGGATAAAATTGTAGACCGATGCAGTAAAAAACATGCGTATCTTCTGAAAGATAAACATTTTTACTGGAAAAATTAAATACAGCAGTTCGGAGCTGGTCCGGGAACAGAAAATTTTCCGCCTGGTTCGGAACTGCTGCCAATGGCTTACAGAAAGGCTGGAATATGAACATTAAATTGATTGCACTGGATCTGGAT
>JALFLM010000112.1 GCA_022774705.1 Lachnospiraceae bacterium
GATTCGAACTCTCGACACTACGGGTATGAACCGTATGCTCTAGCCAACTGAGCTATTCCGCCATATGATGGGGCCTATAGGGCTCGAACCTATGACCCTCTGCTTGTAAGGCAGATGCTCTCCCAGCTGAGCTAAGACCCCATGTACACATCAGCTGCTTTTGAAAGCGTCTCGCTGAATGCCTGTTTAGTATATCCTTTGTTTGCAGAAATGTCAAGAACTTTTTCAGAAAAAATTTATATTTTTGCGAAAAAGTTTCCGAAAAATTTATTATGAATCTTTTCAGGTGTATGATATACTAAATGTCAGTAAGGACTAAAAATGCTGAAGCATGACGGAGATAAACGGAGCCGGAACAGAGTACCGGTTCCGGCAGGGATTTTGGCATGGAGAGATAAGTGATGGAAAAGTACTATTTTATTATCAATCCGCTGGCTTCCTCCGGGAAGGCCGCGGTTGTCTGGCGTGACTGTAAGAGCTATCTGGACAGGCATCATATAGAGTATGAAGCTTTTATGACCTCATATGCGGGGCATGCAACAAAGCTGGCGGCAGACCTGACCGGCAGCCGGGAGAGAACCGCAGAGAAGACCATAGTGGTGATTGGAGGAGACGGTACGCTGGGAGATGTGGTCAGCGGAATTAATATTTCAGCACAGGCGGCGATTGCGTTTATTCCCGGAGGTTCCGGCAATGATTTTTCCAGGAGCAATCATCTTTCACGGCATGCAGTGAGACGTCTGAAATATATCCTGAAGCGCAGAAGGATCATATGGCTGGATTATGGCGTGATTTCCTATATTCAGGGAGAACTGCAGCAGCGGCGTTTCATTGTGAGCAGCGGACTCGGACTTGATGCCAGAATCTGCGAAGGGGTTCAGGTCAGTCCCATGAAGGGCTTTTTCAATCGGCTGCATCTGGGCAGGCTGGCATATATTGGTGTGGGAGTCCGGAAGATTTTCAGGGAAAAGCCCTTTTCCGCACAGGTGGTTCTGGATGGAACAAGAACACTTGATCTGGATCACGTAAGATACATATCGATTCATGTACAGCCGAGAGAGGGCGGGGGATTTCGCATGGCACCCCGGGCAGATGGTCAGGATGGACAGTTCGATCTCTGTATTGTTACATCAGGAAGCAGGCTGTACCTGACAAAAATTCTGATCTCCGCTTTTTTGGGAAGGCATACCCGTTTGAAGGGAGTACATATGATAAGGTGTACCACAGCTGTTTTCCGGACAGATCAGAAAGTTTGTGTACATACGGATGGAGAAATATGTGGACATTTGAATGAATTTAACGTATTATGTGAGAGACGCAAATTAAAAATGATTCTGTAATGTTGAAAGAGGGGTTATTATGAACTGGAAAAACCTGCGGGAAAGAGCAGGCAGAAAACCATGGGTATTTCTCTATATGCTGATATATTTTCCCTGGTTTTTTATTCTGGAACATGTTGTACAGGACAGGTATTATCTGATTGAGTGCAAACTGGATCATATGATTCCTTTTTGTGAATATTTTATTGTGCCGTATCTGTTCTGGTTTGTTTACGTGGCAGGCAGTTTTGTATGGTTTATGCTGAAAGAAGATGACAGGATGTTTTACCGGTTTGCAGGAGTTATGTTCGGCGGTATGACCATAGCCCTGATCATCTATACGGTATTCCCCAACGGTATCCATCTCAGACCTGATCTGGATGCATCCCGGAATCTGTTTACCTGGCTGACTTCGCTGATTTACAGGGCAGATACCTGCACCAATGTATTTCCCAGTCTTCACGTGTACACAAGTGCCGTGATTGCCATATTCTTCTCAAAAAGCAGACTGGTCAGCGAAAAACCGGGGATGAAATACGTATTTCCGGTATTCAGCGGCCTGATTATCCTGTCTACTGTTTTTCTGAAGCAGCATTCTGTACTGGATATGATTGCCGGTAATGTGATGGCCTGGGCATTGTGCAGGATGGCCTTTGTTGAGGAAGAAGAGGAAGGCAATACAGTGGGCAGGCGCAGAAGGGGTCTTGTTCTCCGGTAGAAGAAAATTATGAATGTCTGCTGAATTAATTCACAGCAGCTCAGCCTCTGCTGAAGTGCTGCTGTTTTTGACAGATGTGAGGAAAAGTAAAAAGTAAAAGATCCGCCGGCTTGCGTAAAGACCGGCGGATCTTTTTATCTTCTTTATTATCACTGTTTTCCGGGCTGTTCGTGAATGTATTTGTTGTAGAAATACTGGATAACGTCTCTTCTCTTTACAATCCCGATAAATGTATCGTCATCATCCACCACCGGAACGAAATTCTGGTACATGGACTTTTTAAAAACTTCTTCAACGGTTTCGGTGATGCGGATCGGTTCGTAGGTCCGTCTCACATCGAGAGAATCGATGGTATCTTTTCTGGCCCGGCTGATATCGTAGTTGTACCGGTTCTTGATATTGTAGAGCAGATCGCCCTCTGTGATAATACCGGAATACTTGCCGTTGGCGTCAATCAGAGGAACAACCGTGTAGCGGTACTCCTCCATGATATCAAGAGTCTCCTGAAGTGTTGTATCGGTTCTGATATAGGCCAGTTCACTCTTTGGTGTTAAAAAAAATAAAATATTCATGATCAATGCTCCTTCTGCATCTCATCTGGGGAATCCTGTAATTTCATTATACAATAAATCACCAAAAGCGCCAATTATGAATTTATATATTTTATATAAAATATTTGTTAAGTCCGGGCAGATATCAGAAGTCTGCTGTTCAGAGCCCGGCAAACTTGCATGTAATAACCGGGTTGACAAATGGCAGGAAATTGCATACAATTATTATCATGAGTAAAAAAGGCTGAGAAGGAAAAGAGTAATTCTGTTTCCGGTTCGAAAGAGAGGGATGTCATCGGGTGAAAGCATTCCGGATACGGATCTGAATGAAGTGCGTTCCTGAGCCGGTTCGGTGAAGTATGAGTCCGGGGTTGCGGAGTGATTCCGGAGAGAAGCAGTAGCCGGGCACGTTTTCCGCGTTAAGGAGAAGAGGAAGAAGCAGCGGCTTTTTTGCAGGCAGCTTTCTTTAAAAAAGAGTGGAACCACGTATCAGCGTCTCTTGTGTGCACCGGCATGCAGGAGATTTTTTATTAACAGGAAGTCAAAAAGAGGAATAGGCTATGAAACTGATTGATTTTATTCGGGAGGAAATTGCTGTGATCCGTGACCGCGATCCGGCAATTCATTCAAATCTGGAGGTATTTCTTTACCCTTCGTTCCATGCGATTATCCGTTACAGAGTCGCTCACAGGCTGTATGAGAAAAAACATTATTTTCTTGCCAGATGGATTTCACAGAGGGCAGCCCATGTGACGGGGATTGAAATTCACCCGGGGGCACAAATCGGCAAAGGTTTGTTTATCGACCACGGACACGGTGTGATCATCGGAGAGACTACGGTGATCGGTGACAACTGTACGTTGTATCAGGGTGTGACTCTGGGCGGCAACGGTAAGGAAAAAGGGAAACGTCATCCTACCATCGGCAATAATGTGATGGTCAGTGCGGGTGCCAAGGTGCTGGGATCTTTTACCATCGGTGATAATGTGAAGATTGGTGCAGGATCGGTGGTGATCAATCCGGTTCCTTCCAATTCCACAGTAGTCGGCGTGCCCGGACGTGTGGTAAAGCGCAACAATGTGCGTCTGCCTCAGCAGGATCTGAACCAGACCGATCTGCCGGACCCTGTAAAACAGGATCTGCAGCAGCTTCGTGCGGAGCAGGCGCGCCTGCGGGCCGATTATGAGAAACTTGAAAAACAGCTTGGTTTGCTGACAAAAAAGAACAAACAGAATAATAGAAGAGGAGCAGAAAAATGAAAATCTACAATACTCTGACGAGACAGAAAGAAGAATTCATTCCCATCGAAGAGGGAAAGGTACGCATGTATGTATGCGGTCCTACAGTTTATAATTATATTCATATCGGCAATGCCCGCCCCATGATCGTGTTTGATACCGTGAGAAGATATTTTGAATATAAGGGATACGAAGTGAATTATGTATCCAATTTTACCGACGTGGATGACAAGATCATCAAAGCAGCCATTGAAGAGGGCACCGATGCACAGACTATTTCCCAGCGTTATATTGCGGAATGCAAAAAGGACATGGAAGCCATGAACATCAGGCCGGCTACGTATAATCCTCTGGCGACCCAGGAGATTGACGGCATGATCCGCATGATTTCAACACTGATCGAAAAAGGCCATGCTTATGTGGCTGAGGATGGCACCGTATATTTCAGGACCCGCTCTTTCGATGAGTACGGCAAGCTGTCCCACAAGAAGCTGGACGATCTGCAGGCAGGCCACAGGGAAATCAAGGTCACCGGAGATTCCACCAAGGAAGATGATTTCGATTTTGTTCTCTGGAAACCGAAAAAAGATGGAGAACCTTTCTGGAAATCACCCTGGTGTGACGGCCGCCCCGGATGGCATATCGAATGCTCGGTTATGGCAAAACATTATCTTGGGGATGAAATCGACATTCACGCCGGTGGTGAGGATCTGATTTTCCCTCATCATGAAAATGAAATTGCTCAGAGCGAATGCTGCAATGATAAAACATTTGCACGCTACTGGATGCACAACGGCTTCCTGAATATTGATAATAAGAAAATGTCGAAATCTCTGGGTAATTTCTTTACGGTCCGCGAGATCGGTGAGAAATACGACCTTCAGGTGCTGCGTTTCTTCATGCTGAGTGCCCACTACAGAAGTCCGCTGAATTTCAGCGCAGAACTGATGGAAGCCAGCAAAAACGGCCTTGAGCGGATTCTGACAGCCGTTGAACGGGGAAGAGAAAAAGCGGAGAAAGCAGCCGGTGAAATGACTGCGGATGAACAGAAGATTATTGATGAAGAGATGGCTGCACTGGTACGCAAGTATGAAGAAGCTATGGAGGATGATTTCAATACAGCAGATGCGGTTTCTGCCATTTTTGAGCTGGTAAAGCTGATGAATACTGCTGTAACAGATGAAACATCGAAAGCATTTGATCAGGCGCTGCTTGGCGAAGTGGAAAGACTTTGCGATATTCTGGGAATCATCACCGAGAAAAAGGAAGAACTGCTGGATGCGGATATTGAAGCACTGATCGAAAAGCGTCAGGCAGCAAGAAAAGCGAAGAATTTTGCACTGGCTGATCAGATTCGTGATGAACTGGCTGCAAAGGGGATTCTTCTGAAGGATACCAGAGAAGGTGTTAAATGGACGAAGGCGTAAATAAATGTTTTCTTGAAGAGGCGGAGGCAGCTTTCGGGCTGACTCTGCCCGACGTCCGCAGCTATTCCGGGCTTTCCCTGGCATTTATCGGAGACGGTGCCTATGAGCTGGCCATACGGACGCTGATCATCAGTAAAGGCAATACACAGGTCCATAAGATGCACAGACAGTGCAGCGAGCTGGTGAAAGCCCCTGCACAGGCAGCCATGATCCGGGCTGTCTTCGGGCAGCTGACGGAGGAAGAACAGGCGGTGTGCAGGCGGGGTCACAATACAAAACCTCATACAAAAGCCAAAAATGCGTCGGCAGACGACTACCTGTGGGCGACCGGGCTGGAGGCATTGTGCGGATGGCTGTATCTGAAGCACGATCAGCACCGGATGATGGAGATCATCAGAGCGGGTCTTTCGGCCATCGGATATGAAATACAGAGTACAGAAAACAAAGTATAGAGTGCATTGCATAGAAAACAAAGTATAGAGTGCATTGTATGGAATACAAAGTATAAAGTGCAGGATATAAAATATGGAAACGGGAGTGTTTTATGAGATACGAGGAATCAATCATTGAGGGCCGCAATGCGGTGCTGGAAGCGTTCCGTTCCGGAAAGACCATTGACCGTCTGTTTGTTCAGGACGGATGCAAGGATGGGCCGGTGCAGACGATTGTGCGGGAAGCAAGAAAACACGATACGATTATTCAGTTTGTGAAAAAGGAGCGTCTTGATCAGATGTCGGAAACAGGACATCATCAGGGGGTAGTTGCCTATACGGCAGCCTATTCCTATGCGACGGTGGAAGAAATTCTCCAGGCTGCAAAAGACAGCGGGGAGCCTCCTTTTCTTATTCTTCTGGATGGAATCGAGGACCCTCACAATCTGGGAGCTATCATTCGTACCGCACATCAGGCCGGTGCACACGGGATTATTATTCCCAAACGGCGTGCGGCGGGGCTGACAGCGGCTGCTGCACGTACCTCAGCCGGTGCGCTGAATTACATGCCTGTAGCAAAGGTGACCAATCTGAAAAAGACGATGGATGACCTGAAAAAAGAAGGAATCTGGTTTGCATGTGCCGATATGGCCGGAGATACCATGTACCGGGTCAATCTGACGGGGCCCATTGGTCTTGTGATCGGCAATGAAGGCGAAGGCGTGAGCCGACTGGTCCGTGAAGCCTGTGATATGTATGTATCCATTCCCATGAAGGGAAAAATCGATTCACTCAATGCGTCCGTGGCTGCAGGCATTCTGGCATACGAGGTCGTGCGCCAGCGCATGGGATGATGGAGGCTGTATGGCGGAATATTTACTGGTAGACGGGTATAATATTATTTTCTCGTGGCCGGAGCTTAACGAATTTGCGGAAAACGGCAATCTGGATGCCGCCCGCATGAAACTGATGGAAATGCTGTCCAATTATCAGGGGTACTGCCAGAGTACGGTAATCCTGGTCTTTGACGGCTACAAAGTGAAAAATAATCCCGGTACTGTGGAAAAATACCATAATATCTATGTGGTCTATACGAAAGAGGCGGAGACGGCGGATCAGTACATAGAAAAGACCAACGGCTCCCTGGCACGGGCCAATCAGGTGCGGGTGGCTACATCGGACCGACTGGAACAGGTGATCATTCTGGGGCAGGGAGCAACCCGGGTCAGTGCCCGTGAACTTCAGAAAGAGATGGAAGAGATGAAGCGTGAGATCCGTAAGGATTATCTGCATCGTCCCCAGCTGAAACGCAACAGCTTTATTGACAACCTGGAACCGGAGATTGCTGCGGTACTGGAGCAGATGCGTCTGACGGAGGATCCCAAGGAACCCCCTGCCGGTGTACGGAAAAAAACAGAGCAGCAGAAAAAAACTCCACAAAAACAGAACCGGGCAAAAGCGCAGCAGAACAGACAAAAGCAAAAAGGTAAAGCAAAGAAGAAAGGCAAATTTTCATAGTTGCAGAAATAATTTAAAAAAAATAAAATTTTTCAAAGAAAACTGTTGACAAAGCCATAGTGATGTGCTAAAATTCCTAACTGTGAGTGACAGAAATCACTCAGCAAGAGATGCTGACGTGGCACAGGTGGTAGCGCACCTCATTGGTAATGAGGAGGTCGGCAGTTCGAGTCTGCTCGTCAGCTCTTGTAAAACCCGGTAGATATGCGGTCTACTGGGTTTTTTCTTTTCCTAGATTCATGTCTTTGCTTGTGATTTACTACATTTTTACTACATTCAATTCATACTGATGCATCTTTATCCAACCAAACTAAAAGAATTCAAAGTGGTTAAAAATAATCAATTGAATTTGATTCTCATAAAAAATCTCTTCATAATATATAAAACTCGTATCTATGTTCTGTGTAAAAACACAATTTACTCAATGGTAAAATTAAAATTATATTGTTATAATAAAGGTGCAGTATTTTATGCTCATTGAATCTATTTTTGTGCATAAAATGTGATAATACATATAATATACAAAAGGAGAACTGGAGGTGGCGGGTAGTAATGGATGCATTGACAAAAAGATATATTAATGATCTGGCACAAAGGATTCTTTCAGTGTATCAAATCACTATTCCAATCACCAATATCGAAGACATTGTCAGGCGCATGGGTGGATACATTGAGGAAAAATATGGATTCGATGATTTATGTGATGGAACTATAAGGAAAGTAGAAGCAGATCATTTTTGTATAGCAATTTCACCATTTCAAAATGAGCAGAGAAAGGCGTTTACCATAGCTCATGAGTTGGGACATCTATTTTTGCATATGGGTTATGGAACAGATCGGAAGCTTTGGGAAGAGCAGGATGAGACAGTGTATAGAAGATTTGGTACTTCTAATCAGGAATATCAGGCTAATGAATTTGCAGCAGCTTTTTTAATGCCTATAGATGTTTACAAGCAAAAACTCGAAGAATATTCTGTAGGAGATAAAGTTGATATTTCTAAAGTTGCAGATTATTTTAATGTTTCAATTTCTGCGGCGTCAAATAGAGGAAAATTTCTGGGGTATCTTGTATGGTAAAATCAGATTCAAATGAAAAAGATTCAATTTCAGTAGGAGAATTAGATGAGTTTCTGAGCGATTTAGAGATGCCTATTGCTGTAGCTGAAGCTAAAAAAGAAACTGTTTCGTCTAGTACAGGCTTTCAGAATGAAATTGCTGAATTTGATAAGGAACAGAAGCCAAGGGTGCATCTGTTCTTTTCTTTTGATATAGTAAACTCTACTATGTATAAAGCTTTTACTGGAAATTGGCCTATTATTATACGAGGATTGCTAGACGGAATTCGTGATAGGGTTTATAAGACAAATGATTTAGAGGCTTGTTTTTTATGGAGAGTAATTGGTGATGAAATGGTTTTTGTCCTGCCTATTCAAAATAAAAATGAGTTATTACCTGCAATTGATGCTATATTTGAAGTGACTCAGCGTATATCAATCTCTTTGAAAAATGGTAAATTTTTTGATACTTTAGAAAATCAAAATCTCCAAAAGCGGGAATTGGATATGTTGAAAACTCAAAATCCATTATCTATCAAATCTGCAGCTTGGATAGCAGTAATAAATGATAGTTTTGATTCACCATATGATAATGTTTCATTTATTTCTGCTGCAAGTTCTCAGAATCAAATAATAAAGGAATATCTTGGGAAGGATATTGATGCAGGGTTTCGTTTGAAAGGATATACTCAAGACCGAAGACTTGCGATTAGTTTTGAATTAGCGTATTTAATTTTAGATAAGTGTAATAACAAAAATTTGCATATTATGGATTATGTAAGATTGAAAGGTGTTTGGAATGAATCGTTGTATCCTATTATTTGGTATTATAATAGTGACACGGTAGGTAAATTGTATTCGAACTCTGTTGATTATGAAAATGCTAATCAGAGTAGTTTTGAACATAGTTTTAGATATGATGAAACAGATAATAATCCACTTGTTAAAAAATATTTTTCTATTAGAAATATTCTTAAGAATAGAAGTCAAGGGACTAACAGAGTTATAGATCCTTCCGGATTGGAACTTTCGGTTGGAATGTATAGTAATATAGAACATGCATTAAATAAGATTTTACGGGATAGGAATTTGCAGTCTAAATTTCAATACATTGATTCATTACTTGAAGATAATGATCTTAGAATGAAGAGCATGAGCCCTTATGTACATCCACTAGAAATGCATTGTGCTGTTGTATGTTGTGATGTAAATGAGAGAAAAATATTTGTTATACATCGCGGATCAGAACATAATACAAACCCTGGAAAATGGGAATTTGGATGTGCAAAAGCTACAAGCGAGAAATCCCTTGTTTCAGGCATTCAAGAATATTATAAAACGACATATGCAATGGATGTAGAATTAGTCTTGGATGATTCTAGAATAGAGAAACAGCCATTACCAATTGCTGTATATGAAATAAACCATACAGGAAATATAAAAAAAGGTATAATTTTTGTTGCAAAAACTAAGAATCCTATTAGTCCGGATGTATTTCGACCAGATGGATCCCATGATAAAATAAGATGGATTACCGAAGATGATCTAAAAGATTTCTCTGAAAAGGATACAGTTTCTGATTTTCACCACACAATTAAGACTGTATTCCATCGTTTTGATGAGTTATTTAGTAAATAGGAGATAAGAATATGACAGATTACTTAGAAAAACAGCTCGACCGTGTTAATTCATGGCTATCTTTTGCTGAGGCGAAAAATGCAGCATTAATTGCTTTTGATGTAGCAATGTTAGCTGTATGTGCCGATTGGTATGACAAGTGCCCAGTTCCGGTTATTATAATTGCAATTTTGTTTGTGATTTCAGGAGGATTGTGTTTGCTTTCTTTTTCTCCTAAGTTGGTATCTAATCCAGAATCTTTGAACACAGGAGCAAATACATCTACTTTGAATCTGATTTATTTTGCTGATATTGCAAAATTTAATGATGAAAACGACTATATCGAACAAGTGCGCTTGAAATACTATCCGTCTCTTTCACAACAGGATGCAAGGAAAAATATTCATATAGATTTCGCAATTGAAATTTTAATTAATAGTAGAATTGCTGTGAGCAAATATGGAATATTTAAGAAAGCCTTATATGTAGATGTGTTTGCGTTTGCTTTAATCGTAATTCTGCTCATAATTGCATAACAACCAAAAAAGATACTGCATCAATATTATGCAGTATCTTTTTTGGTTACATCTGCGATTTCACAGCCTCTGCCAACCCGGCGATCAGCTGCTTATACATTTCCGGATCCAATCCATTCAGCATAGTTTGTGCAGAATTTGTATTTGATGGTGATATTTCCAGCGGCTGTTCCAGAGCTGCCGTCTGCTCTTCCAGCAGCTTATTCATCCGCCCACTCATCTGCACGGCCTTATCTTCGTCGAAGTGCGTATAAATCCCCAGGGTTACACTTACATCTGAATGTCCCATAATCTTCTGTGCGTCGATTGCTGGTACTCCGGCGTCGTGGAGCATGCTGCAGAAGTTGTGTCGGAAACGGTGTGGGGTGTATCCTTCGGCATCGAAGGTACCAGCCAGTCCCGGATAAAGGGTATCATACCGGTTTTCGACCTTGTTCCGAATTTTATTCCACATACGGCGGAAGATTGCCAGGGAGATTACGCGATCATCAGATCCGGGGAACAGGTAACTGGTTTCGCATTTCTGGATATAGTGCAGCAGCTCCTCCTGCAGGGGAGGTAGGATTTCAATCTTACGGATACCGGCCTGGGATTTCGGTGGTCCGAATAGCGCTTGATTTACCGGGAAGGTTACTGCTTTGCTGATGCTGATCTCTTTCTTCTGCAGCAGGATATCCTGTTTCTGCAGGGCGAGGATTTCTCCCCGCCTGGCACCGGTATAGTAGAGGAGTAGCATAAGGATACGTTGCTGCGGATCCAGATCCGGAAGTACCGACATGGTTGCTGCGATTTCTTCTGCAGTAAATTTCCTTTGTGAGGATTTGGGCTTTTTTGAAATCTTTATGTTCCGGCATACATTTTTATACAGTAGTCCTTCGTCGATGGCTGCTTCCAGAATCTGATTGACGGTCATCCGGAGTCTGCGCTGCAGATCATAATGACCATTCAGCAGTGCAATTGCTTCCAGAATGTCCTGCTTCTGGATCTTCTGCAAACGCATGTCCTTAAGCGGTCCCAGATGGTTTTTTATAATGTTTTTATAGTCACGGTATGTATGGGAGTCCATTGGGTTTTCTAGCTCTGGATTTGCTTTGTAGCGCTCCAGCCAGCTATATGCGTATTCCTGCAGAGTAATCTTTTTATCATCGGTATAAGTACCTTTCCGGATTGCATCCTGGATTTTGGCCGCTTTAATACTCACTTCTTTTTCATCTTTTCCGTAGATCTGTTTCCGGATATATTTTCCTGTTTTTGGATCAGTACCGACCACAATATTGGCCTGATAAAGTCCATCTGCTCGTTTTTTTCGTTTTGACATTTTCTGTTTCACCTCCGGTTAAATTGCATTCTTGTCAATATCAATTCCAATGCCTGCAGATTTGCAAATGCTGCTGACTGTTGATTTTGCAATGCCATATTTTTTAGATAAATCATTGATATGTACGCCTCTGCGACGTGCTGCAATCAATTCAGCCGTATCTTCAGGAGACAGTTTGGATGGTCTTCCACCTTTATTACATTTGCCTGGATGGGTTCCGGTAGTGTCAGCTTCGTCATGGATCGGGAGCAGCTGTACCGGTGCCAGATAGATGTTTTCCTGATCATTCATTTCTGTGAGCTGTTCAATTTTACTGATTGCCTGATCAAGCTGTTGCTTCAGCTGAAGTATTTCTTGTTCCCGGAATGCGAGCAGCTGAGAGGTTGAATCCAGGTTTTCCCGGCATGCATTCAAATCAGTCTGCAGAATGATATTTTTATCCTGCAGATTCAAATTATTGATATATTCACTCTTATTCAGTTCTTCTTCCATATGTTGATTCAGATTTTTCTGATACTCTAAATTATCCTGAATACGTCTGCACTTATTTTCCGCCTCATGCTGCTCGAATTCTGCCTTCTGAGCTGCTTTTTGGGCTTCCTTTAGGGATTTGTTCAAATCACGTATTTCGTCCTTTAAAATTGAAATACGCTTCTTCTGCTGGGCATTTTCTGCCAGAAGAGTATCCTCATGTGCTTCTACTTTACGCTTAACGACTGTGTCAATATGTTCCTGCAGTTTTTTCTGCTCAGTTTCCGATGCATCCAGCTGTTTCTTAAGGGATGATATCTGCTTCAGGAGTTCGTTTGAATATTCATCCCCGGCGGCCATTCCGGCGATAAATACATGTCGTATGGTGTATTCCATTTCGTCATCAGGAGTTTTTTTACCTAAATGCATATCCAACAGTGATCTGCATATTCGGCGTCCCTTTGAATCCCAATACCGGATGTATTTATACTCTTTATCCTGGACCAGCGCACAGGAAACTTCACGGCAATCGAGGTACTGGTATCGATCAATCCATGCTTTGTTAAGTTTCCGGGCAATGTAAAGCAGGATCAAAGTGAGACTAGCGAGAAAAATGGCAATGCCTACTGGCAGATCGTAACCGGCCAGCAAGTGGCAGTAATAATATGCGTATCCGGTGCTGACATCAATCACTGTGCAACATGTAATAATGTGTCTTGTCTGCGGAGCAAATATACTTGATACCGCATTGAACGGATCTGCGCAGAGCAGTATCATCAGATCAGCAATTATCATCCCCATCAGAACCGGAATAGGAGCGGATAATATAAAACAGAGTATCACAGACATGGTGCCGGCAACGGGGCAGATGAAACGCATATAATATAAAAATCTATCCACAACTGCACTCTCCTTTCGTGAAAAACTCAAATGATTTGTGAAAAACATTGAATTTACAGGCTTTTTGGCGCTATCGGAATTTCGGAAATGGTTTTCGAACAGTTTCTGAACCGGTTTTTGAACCTTTTCGAACCGGTTTCCTAACAGTTTTCGAACCAGTTTATGAATTTTTTCAAACAGTTTCGGAAACAATTTCCGAACAAATTCCGGATATGAGCAGATCCATTTTTATGCCTGTATACAGTCTCCAAATAAATCAAAAATTGAAAGCTGCGTGCCTGCATCCGTCGAATCCGGAAACGCAGTAGCGACGAGAGAAGTTCGTTCGTCATCCGGTTCTGATTTCGGGTCGGGATCATCCAACAGCTCTTCCGCAGAGAGCGGATCCGGGAGATAGTATTCCTCCGGATATTCTTCCTCTGGAAGTTCCTGCCGGCACCGGCGCTTTAGCTTCCTGATCACACGACCGCGGGAGTCGATCTTATTGCCTGCAGTTTCACGGTCATACCAGCCCTTCCGGTACCAGCGTTTACAATGTTCGTAGGATCCGTATTCATTGCGAAGAAGCAATGAAAGTTGTTCAGATGCTTCGCTCATTACTTATCACCTTCCTTACACTGCACGTGCGTTGATCATTTTCATCAAAGCATCGAAATCATAGTTTCTCTGGTCAAAGTCCCTGAAACTGTTGGGCTTTACATTATCCGGACGATAGCAGTTTCCATCCCAGTACGGGGTGTCCGGTGCGGTCGGTGTATGGATCTGTTTGTTTCCGTTAGCAGCAGGATCAAGATCAGTAGTTTTTACGGGCTGTGAAAGCGGGCGATTGCTGCTGTGGCGCTTACCGATAGCGGTTTTTTTACTCCAGAATTTTGCATCACGGGCAATCCACCGCTTCACGGATTCCTCCACGTCTGTGATAAGTTCACCTTTATAAGTCTTCCATTCCCTCAGTGTGTAGTAATTGTAATATTTCCGGGCTGCTTCTTCTGTGGAACCGTTATCTGTAAAAAACTGGATGATGGATTCAAGAGAAGGATATTCCACTGTTTCTCCAGTTTCAGGAATGGAATCAGGGTTCTTATATATATTGTTATTATGTATATTATTATTATTTATATTATATATAGGGGATGCGACCGCATCGTTTTTGGATGCGAACGCATCATTTCGCATACCGTTCGCATCGTTTTGCATGCCGACTGCATGGGCAGTTAGAACCGGTTCGCTATCGGGAGCGGTCTGTTCCGCTGTGAAGATGATGGACTTCTGGCCGGGGACATCTCCGGAGCTCTCGGAACTTCCGGATCCGAACAGATCTGTTCCTGCTTTCCAACGTGCACGTGCATTGGCTGCATTGGTTTCGGATTTCTTCTTTTTTTCTTCATAGTAGGATTCGAGATCAGACCTCATGAATGACCAGATGATTTTCGCTCCGTTTTCCAAAGCGACAGAAGCTTCCAGAGCACGGAACTGTTCCGGATCCATGGTGCGGTAGCTGCGGATCAGCGCGAAGACGCGGCCAGCCTGATCAAAAGACAGGAGATTGAATTGTTCAAAATAATCCTCGAATAGAGGGACGAATTGCTTTTTCTTTTTCGCTTTAGCCATTGTAATACCTCCGATTTATGAGGTACACGGCCGGTTGACTTTCGTTCAAACTATGATATAATGACTGTAGATAGGAAAAGGGCACTGCCGATAGACGGTTGGTCCCAAGATTAGATACTTTTTTCAGAAAGTAACCGTTCTTTGGTCGGGGCGGTTACTTTTTTAAGTCATTTATGTATGCTAACAAAATTGAAACGATGATCGAAATGAACATCAGTACAATTGATAACAAAGCTGCAATTTCCGTATCGTCATTATTCAGTTTGAAGTAAAAAAGCCCTGGCGTGTACCAGCCGTCACCATCTGGTAACGATTTTTTTGAATAACGGGTACACAAACCAGAGCATATGTGCTATAATCACAATGTAAAGAGCAACCGTTCCACAAAGTGGTTGACCTAGATGATTATTGAAAAACCACCCATGGGGTCAATTATGGGTGGTTTTTCGCATTTAATTATTATCCGACATAATGAAAGATAAATGTCAGCAATACAATGATGAATGTTCCGAAGGCCATGAGGTCTTTAAAGTCGAAAGTATTCTTCATCTGCATCACCTCCGTTCTTATGTAAATGGAGGCCAACCACCCGTAAAACGGTTACTCTCTGCCGAACAGTATAGGATATCCGGCATGAGAGCACAATAAAAAGCTTTGCCGTGCACCAATCGTTACCAGATGGTAACGATTTTTTAAATTTTGGGTACACAAACCAAAGCCTTTGTGATACAATGAATTTGCTAGGTTCATGTA
>JALFLM010000121.1 GCA_022774705.1 Lachnospiraceae bacterium
ATGGGCTCCTGTGTAGATATTTCCCGTATGATGAATCTGGTATGCGATGTTGCTGCACAGTGGGGAATTGATACACCTCAGCTGCCCGTTGTTGGTTGTGCTCCTGAATGGATGTCTGAAAAGGCTGTATCCATCGGTAACTATGTAGTTGCAACAGGTATTGATACATTCCTGGGCGTTGTACCTTACGTTTACGGTTCTTCAGAAGTTACCGACTTACTGACCAACGGTATCAGAGACTGGGTTGGCGCTGCATTTACATTCGAAACAGATATTGAAAAATTAGGCGACCTGATGATCGAAAGAATCGAAGAAAAGAGAGCTGCATTAGGTATCTGATTATCTGACATATACAATAATTTTGAAACAAAGAGGTCCTGAATTATGAAAGTTGCAGTTACTGGAAAGGGCGGAGTCGGCAAGACAACATTTTCCGCGATTTTAGCCAGATTATACGCCGAAGAAGGCAAAAGCGTCCTGGCAGCAGATGTGGACCCCGATGCGAATCTGGGCCTTGCACTCGGTTTTTCGGAAGAAGAGCTGGATGCAATCACTCCTATCTCCAAGATGGCGGATCTGGCCAAAGAAAGGACTGGCGCATCAGGGGCCGGCAAATTCTTCAAACTCAATCCCAAGGTGGATGATATTCCGGAGATGTTTGCCAAAACCCGCAATGGGGTAAAACTTCTCGTAATGGGTACGGTTGACGTGGCCGGCGGCGGCTGTGTCTGCCCGGAACATGTCGTTCTGAAAAGACTGATTTCCCATCTGATGCTGAAAAGTGATGATGTGGTGATCATGGATATGGAAGCCGGACTGGAACATCTGGGCAGGGGAACTGCCGAGAACATGGAACAGTTCGTGGTAGTCATTGAGCCCGGTGCACGGAGCATTCAGACATATAAGAGTGTAAAGCGTCTGGCAGCCGGTCTCGGCATTAAGAAGGTTCGTGTTGTTGCGAACAAGGTCAGAGATAAAGAAGACGAAGACTTTATCAAAGCCAGGATTCCTGCCGATGATCTGCTGGGTTTCATCCATTACAATACAGATGTGATTGATGCGGACAGAAAAGGAAAGTCACCTTACGATTTCAGCGAGACTGCGATTCAGGAAGTTCGTGCAATCAAAGAACGTTTAGAAAAGTAACCAACATTCAATATTGGAGGTAATATCGTGACATTAATTTCTAGAGTATTCAGCGGTGCTGATCAGTGGTATGATCAGGCAACAGAAGCAGTTAATAACGCCATCGCAAAATATGGCGAAGATCAGGCAGTAGATTTCGGACATACCGCTTACAGCCTTCCCTGCATCTATGCAATGTTAGGTGACAAGATCGGTACATTAGGCGAAGCAAAAGCAATTCTGGAAGGCAAGATCAAAGATCTGATGACCAGACAGCCCCGTGTAAAAGACGTATTTACATCAGGTGTTGGCTCCGCACTTTGCTGCGAATTAATCGAAGTCTGCAAATATATCGAAGGCAACCCTTACGAAGCTCCCATCATCGGCCATCTGAGCGACGCTGAGATCCGTGAAGTTGGTCTTCCTCTGGTAGTAGATGATATCCCCGGTGTGGCTGTTATCATCGGCTCCGCTCCTTCAGAAGAAGAAGCAAAAGCTCTGGTTAAAGGCTATCAGGGTAAAGGTATCATGGTATTCATGGTTGGCGGTATCATCGATCAGTGTGTAGCACAGAATCTGGAGATGAACTTCAAGATCCGTATCATCCCCTGCGGCTATGATCTGTCAAGCGTAATCCACGTAGTATCCGTAGCTTTAAGAGCAGCTCTGATCTTCGGTGCGATCCAGCCTGGTGACTGGGATGGTATGTGGGAATACACCATGAAACGTGTTAAAGCTTTCGTTAACGCATTTGAGCCCGTTGACGATCAGACCGTTGCATGTGGTGCCGGCGCTATCCAGTTAGGCTTCCCTGTAATCACAAACCAGGAAGACAACATCTGGAATATTCCCAAATCCCTGATCATCCAGAAAGATACAACGAAATTTGATCCCACCTCTCTGGAAGCAAGAGATATCAAGATCAAGATCGTACAGATGGATATCCCCGTTTCCTACGCTCCCGCGTTCGAAGGTGAAATCATCCGTAGAAAACAGACTCAGGTTGACTTCAACGGTGCCGACGTTAATGAAAACGCATTCGAACTTGTTCGTACCCTGCCTTTAGCAGAAGTAGAAGACCACAAGATCGAAGTAATCGGACCTGAAATCGATGAGATGCCCGAAGGCTCCATGCAGTCTCTGGCATGTGTAGTAGAAGTAGCCGGCAAGAACATGCAGACAGACTTCGAACCCGTATTTGAACGTAAATTCCACAACTTCATCAACTGTCTGGAAGGTATCATGCATACCGGTCAGCGTGACCTGATCCGTATCCGCGTAAGCAAAGATGCATTTGCAGCAGGCTTCCGTGCTAAACATTTCGGTGAAGTATTATATGCAAAAGTTAAGAGCGAATACGCAGGTGTTGTTGATAAATGTCAGGTTAAGATCATTACCGATCATGACCTTGTAAAACAGCACAGAGCTGACTGGGCTCAGGCTGCATATGAAAAACGTGACGAAAGACTTGAATCACTGACAGATGAAAACGTAGATGTTTACTACAGCTGCGTACTCTGCCAGGCATTCTCCCCTTCACACGTATGTGTAGTTACACCTGAAAGACTTGGTCTCTGCGGTGCCGTTTCATGGCTGGATGCAAAAGCTACCAACGAGCTGGATCCTACCGGTGCATGTCAGATCATCGGCAAGGGAGGCTGCATCGATGAAGAAATCGGTTCCTACGAAGAAATCAACGAAGCTGTTAACAAGTACAGCCGCGGCGCTCTGGAAAGAGTAACCCTGTACTCCATCATGCAGGATCCCATGACCTCCTGCGGATGCTTCGAATGTATCTGCGGTATCGAGCCCTTCTCAAACGGCGTTGTTATCGTTAACCGTGAACATGTAGGTTACACACCTTTAGGTATGACCTTTGCGGATCTGGCTTCCATGACCGGCGGCGGTGTTCAGACACCCGGCTTCATGGGACACGGCAAGAGCTTCATCGCTTCCAAGAAGTTCATGAAGGCTGAAGGCGGTATCCAGAGAATCGTATGGCTGCCCAAGGATCTGAAAGAACAGCTGCGTGACAAGATCAACAAGAGTGCAAAGGAACTGTATGACATTGACAACTTCGTAGATATGATCGCAGACGAAACAGTTTGTGAAGAAGATCCCGAAGCTTTACTGGCATTTTTAACTGAAAAGGGTCATCCGGTACTTGGTCTGGATCCTCTGATGTAATCGAATATTGAACCACACCCCGGTATTGTACGGCTGACACAACATATTGTATAGATTTTGATTATTTTAACAAAAGGTATTGCAATATCTGCCAATGTATGATAAATTATTAACAACAGAGCCCGTGCGCACTGGGATAAACAAGGCTGCAGACAGACTAGGGCTCCTGTCTGCAGCCGGACATTATGAAAAGGAGGCAATTAGGATGCCGTTTAATGGAAAATCTGGAAAATTTAAAGCTGCTATCAAAGAAGTAGAAATCGGCTGCGGCGAAAAAGCCATTAAGTTAGGAGGAGAGAACGTTCTTCCTTTCTATACTTTCGATGGTGAAATCGCTAATGCTCCCAAGGTTGGTGTTATGATTTCAGACAAAGGTCTGCAGGATGAAGTGGAAGGTGTTGCAGCATACTACGCTGGATGCGAAACAATCGCTGATCTGGCTAAAAAAGCTGCTGAAATGCCCGGTGCTGACTTTGTAGCTCTTTCTCTGGAAAGCGCAGATCCCAACGGTGATGACGCTTCTGTTGAATCCTGCTGTGAAACAGTTAAAGCTGTTGTTGAAGCAATTGATGCTCCTCTGGCAATCATTGGTACAGGTAATGATGAAAAAGACAACGAACTGCTGGTTAAGGCTGCTGAAGTAGCTGAAGGCAAGAATGTTCTGATCATGTCCGCAAAAGAAGGTACATATAAGAGTGTTGCTATGTCCGGTATTCAGGCATATCATCACAAAGTAGCTGCTGAATCAGCTGTAGATATCAACCTTGCAAAACAGCTGAACGTACTGATCTCCCAGCTGGGTATTCCGGTTGAAGATACAGTTATGCATACCGGTACTGCTGCTGCAGGTTATGGTTATGAATATGTTGCTTCTACTCTGGACAGAATCAAAGCTGCTGCACTGGCTCAGAACGATAACATGCTTCAGGTTCCGATTGTAACTCCTGTAGCATCCGAGACATATGGTGTTAAAGAAACACTGTCTTCCGAAGCTGATGCTCCTGAATGGGGTTCAAGAGATGCAAGAGCAATCAATATGGAAGTTGTAACTGCTGCTGCTGATCTGGCATCCGGTTCTAATGCTGTTATTTTAAAGCATCCTGCATCTGTAGCAACAATTAAGAAAATGATCGATGAATTAATGTAATTGTGCGGAAGGAGATAAAAAACTATGGCATTAACTGGTATTCAGATTTTTAAATTAACACCTAAGAAAAACTGCAAGAAATGTGGATCACCGACATGTATGGCTTTCTCTATGAAAGTTGCATCCGGTGCCGTAACAATTGATAAATGTCCCGAGATGTCTGATGAAGCTCTGGCTCAGTTATCCGAAGCAACCGCTCCGCCTATGAAGACTATCAAGGTTGGTGCCGGCGATGCTGAACTGACTCTGGGCGGTGAAACCGTTCTGTTCAGACATGAGAAAACTCTGGTAAGCAAGAACCTGTTTGCTGTAACTGTTACTGCTGCCAATGCAGATGAAAAGCTGGCTGCTATTCCCGCTGTTGATTACGAACGTATCGGCGAGAGAATGTACGTAGAAATGGTTAACGTTAAGTTTACAGGTGAAGCTCCCGATGCCTACGCTGCACTGGCTCAGAAGGCTGCAGGTCTTGGCAGAACTCTGATTCTGGAATGCCCTTGCCCTGATGCTGCAAAAGCTGCTCTGGCTGTAACAAAAGATTCAAAACCGATTCTGAATGGCGCTAACCCTGAAAACTGGGAAGCTATGAACGCTGTTGCTGCAGAAGCAGGCGTTACACTTGGCGTAACAGGCGATACCATCGATGCATTATACGATACGCTTGCTGCACTTGAAAAAGCAGGCAACAAGAATCTGGTATTTGACTGCGGTTCCGTTTCCATTAAAGATGCATTCGGCAAAGCTGTACAGCTTCGTCGTGCTGCTCTGAAAGATGAAAACAGAACATGCGGTTATCCTTCAATTGTTAACCTTGCTGAACTGGCTCCTGGAGATATTAACCTGCAGGCAGCTCTGGCAGCTGTATTCACTGTTAAATACGGTTCCATCATCATCATGGAAGACATGACCTATGCTCAGGCACTGGCTCTGTATCCGTTAAGACAGAATATCTACACCGATCCTCAGAAGCCCATGAAGGTAGCTCCTGGTATCTACCCTCTGAACGGCGCTGATGAGAACAGTGTATGTGTAACAACCGTTGACTTCGCTCTGACATACTTCGTAGTATCCGGCGAACTGGAGCGTTCAGGCGTACCTTGTAACCTGCTGATCTCTGATGCAGGCGGTATGTCCGTACTGACAGCATGGGCTGCCGGCAAGTTATCAGCTGGTACCATCGCTAAATTCATCGCTGAAGAAGGTATCGAAGACAAGATCAAGAACAGAACTCTGATCATCCCCGGTAAAGTAGCTATCCTGAAGGGTGAATTAGACGCGAAACTGCCTGACTGGAACATAGTAGTTGGTACCCGTGAAGCAGTTCAGATCGTTAAGTTCATGAAAGATTACGCTTAATCCGAATTTTCCTGATTTTAAAATCGCGTAACATAATCATTTGTAATTATTGTAATTTATAATGGGCAGGCGGAGACTCTTCCACCTGCCCGGTGTGAAGATGACATTCATTTTTGCATGTGACTGTCATGGATATGGTGACAGTTAGTAATAAATAAAAGGAGACTAAAATATGTCAAGATTTGTAGTTATTGGTGAAAGAATTCACTGCATTTCCCCTGTTATCCGTAAAGCTATGGACGAAATGGATCCCGAACCGATCTTAAAGAGAGCAAAAGAACAGATCGCAGCTGGTGCTACATACATTGATGTTAATATCGGACCTGCTGAAAGCAACGGACCCGAATTAATGAAATGGGCAGTTCAGTTAATCCAGAGCGAATGTGACAACGTTGCACTTGCACTTGATACAGCTAACAAGAAAGCTATCGAAGCTGGTATCTCCGTATACAACGACGTTAACGGCAAACCTCTGGTTAACTCAGCAGATGCCGGCGACAGAAGAGAATATCTTGACCTTGCAGCAGCTAACGGCGCAGCTTGTATCTGTCTGTGTTCAGCAGGTGCTGTTCCCGGATCAGTTGAAGAAATCCAGGGCTTCTGTATGGAACTGCTGGAGCATGGTCTGATGCTCGGTATGGAACCCACAGATATGTGGATGGATCCTCTGTTCCTGGTTGCTAAAGGTATGCAGGACAAACAGCAGCAGATTTTTGATGCTATCAAGTTCTTTACAGAAAACGGCCTGAATTCTACCGGTGGTCTGTCAAACGTATCCAACGGTATGCCTAAAGAATTAAGAACCAAGATGGACTGCGCTATGATCGCTATGGCTATGTCACAGGGTCTGACATCTGCTATTATCAATCCTAATGATAAGAACATGATGGATATGATCAAATCCTGCGATATCCTGAAAGACAGATATATGTACGCAGACTCTTATCTGGATCTGTAATCTATCGCTTTACAGAAACAGCATCCTGAACATCGTCAGACTGTACGGATATCCTGCATCTGGTGGTAAATAAATCAGGAAATCAGGCATCTGACCTGATAAAAGTATTTATAATTAATAAATGACATGAGTGGGGAATTTCTACAAGGGAATTTCCCGCTCATTTTTACTGTACGGACTCTGAATGGGAAAACGCAGCCTTTGATCTGGAGTGAAGTAGAATTCATGTGACACTTTGCAAAGTGACATGCTCATATACTATGCGTGGTATACCCCAAGTGCAGTTAAGAACTTCATTCAGCGGGAAAAGGAAAACCCGCGGCAGCGCAATTGCAGAGGTATCTTTCAAAAGGGACCATTGGAAACGTTGGCACTTAACGAGCGAGTCTTCCCAGAAGACTTGCGAGTTTAGTACCACTACGTTTCCACCTGAGTGAGAGCGCGTCCCTGTGAAAGATACCACTGTAATTGCGCTTCAAAATCCCGTATTCCCGCCGAAATCCTAACTGCAACCACATTATTGTTGTATTTTTAACAAAAAACAGGTGATTTTCTGTCTGATATGTGGTAATATAATACCATAAGCCTTGCATTAGCCCGAATAATTGCCAGGCTCCAGAAACAGTCCGTGAATGTCTGCCGGCGGGTATGCAGATGGAGGATATGCCATGCTGACAAGTCCGTATGCTACAAGGTATTACTATAAGAAAAATGTAAAGGAGAAGAAAGATGAGTGTTTTGACAGATTTGATTTATGCGGGATCAAATGCGGTCGCTGGCCTTACAGAAGGTGCAGTTAATGATGCAATTGCAAAATTTGGTGCAGATCAGAGTATTTCTTTTGGAGATACCGCTTATTTCCTGCCCACAATTTATGCAGCTACAGGTGTTAAGGTTACTACACTTGGTGACCTTCCTGCGTGTGTAGGGGTTTTGAAAAGCCTGATCAGCAACAAAGAAGATCTCGGTGAAGCGCTGAATGCCGGTCTGGCCACAGCGGTTGGTGCCGAAATCATTGAAGCTCTGAAATATGTGGGCAATCCCGATCCCTATGCGGATGAAAAGGGTATCGGTTTTGTCGGCGATCCGATTATCCGTTCTCTGGGTGTACCGCTGGTTACAGGGGATATTCCCGGTGTTGCTGTTGTTCTGGGTAAAGCAGATGATCCGGCAGAGGCAGTTAAGGTTGTAAAAGATTATCAGAGCAAGGGTATCCTGACTTTCCTGGTTGGCGACATCATTGATCAGGTAATTGACGGCGGTGTTAAGACCGGTCTGGAGCTGCGTGTTATCCCTCTGGGTCACGACGTAACAGCTGTAACACACGTTGTTACCGTTGCTATCCGTGCGGCTCTGATTTTCGGCGGAATCGAACCCGGCAACCTGGCAGCTTTACTGCAGTATACAAAAGAAAGAGTTCCTGCATTTGTTAATACATTCGGACCGCTTAACGAAGTTGTTGTATCAGCAGGAGCAGGAGCAATCGCTCTTGGCTTCCCTGTTGTTGCAGATATTGATCTGGGTGAGAATCAGGTGCCCGGTGCACTGGAGTCCGTACTGAATCATGATGAGACTGTCAAGAAGTCTCTCGAATTGAGAAATATCAAGATTAAAGTAACGGAGATCCCGATTCCCGTTGCATTTGCTGCTGCATTTGAAGGTGAAATCATCCGCAGAAGCGATATGCACGCCGAGCTGAGTTCTCATAAGAATACTACATGTGAAGTTGTTCTGATGAAACAGAAAGACGAAATCGAAGATAAGAAACTGACCCTGATTGGCCCTGATATTGACGGAGATGGTCTGGTTGAGCTGCCTCTTGCCTGTGTAGTTGAAGTTGCAGGTGACAAGATGCAGGAGGATTTCGAATCTGTAATCGAACGTAAGATACATACCTGGTACAACTACATGGAAGGTGTTATGCATACCGGCCAGAGAAATCAGTTCCGAATCCGTATCAGCAAGGAAGCTTACGAAGCAGGCCTGCGTCTGACCGATTTCATGGAAGTACTGTATGATATGATCATCAACGATTTTGATGCCGTTGTTGACAAATGTCAGGTTACATTCTATACCGATAAGGAAAAAGCAGCAGAGATTCTTGAGACAGTTGCTATTCCCAAGTACAATGCAAGAGATGAACGTCTGGAATCCTTAAGTGATGAAACAGTTGATGTATTCTATACCTGTATCCTCTGTCAGTCATTTGCACCTGCACACTGCTGTGTCGTTACACCCGAAAGACTTGGTCTCTGCGGTGCTGTATCATGGCTGGATGCAAAAGCAACCAATGAACTGGATCCTACAGGTCCCTGTCAGATCATCAGCAAGGAAGGCTGTCTTGATGAAGTAAAGGGGATTTATCCGGATGCAGACCGTATGGTCAACGAAGCAAGCCACGGTGCGCTGGAACACGTTACCCTGTACTCCATTATGGAGGATCCCATGACATCCTGCGGATGTTTTGAGTGTATCTGCGGTATTATGCCGGAAGCTAACGGTGTTGTTATCTGCAACCGTGAATTCAAGGGCATGACTCCCACCGGTATGACCTTCGGTGAACTGGCCTCCATGACAGGCGGCGGCGTTCAGACCCCCGGTTTTATGGGACATGGCCGTCATTTCATCTCATCGAAGAAGTTCATCAAGGCTGAAGGCGGTATTGAACGTATCGTGTGGATGCCTAAAGAACTGAAGGATGATGTAGCACCCAGACTGAACAAAACGGCTAAGGAATTATACGGCATTGACAACTTTACAGATATGGTCTGTGATGAGACAATTGCAACTGATTCCGAAGCAGTACTGGAATTCCTGACCGAAAAAGGTCATCCTGCACTGAACATGCCTGAACTGATGTAAATCAGTCAGTTTAAATCTTATTATAATCCGGTTTTGCTTGCGAGTCATTCCCGGCAGAACCGGATTTTATCACAGTTCGGAATCATTCCCTGGTTTTGAACAGTACGTTTTATATATTTATCTTATATATTTGATGGAGGAAAAGCGATGGCACAGATTACATTTAAAATCAGTGAAAGCCCGGATGTGGTGATTCATGCAAACAAAGGCGACCGTCTTCTGGATATTGCCAGAGATGCCAATGTTGCAATCGATGCACCCTGTTCCGGTAATGCAACCTGTGGTAAATGCAAAGTTAAACTGGTTTCCGGAGCAGTTGATTCTCCCAAAACACAGCATATTACTGAAGAAGAGTATGCTGCCGGCTGGAGACTGGCCTGCGTCAGCAAGGTTCTGGATGAAGATCTGGTAATTGAAGTACCGGATATTGCATCTGCATACAAGAGCCGTATGAAAGTGGCAGATTTAAGTTCACCGGAGGAAGTTGCGATTTTTGAGAAGATCAAATCCGATATTGAAGGAAGCGGTATTGCTCTGACCAACGATATGGCTATGGTAGAACTGACCATGAGCGCACCTTCTCTGGACGACACGATGCCGGATAACGAGAGACTGACATGGGCCATTGAAGCTGCAGTGGGAGCAGAAAAGGTGATTCTTCCTTTTACTGTTATCAAAAAACTGCCGGATGTGATCAGAAAAGATGATTTCAAGGTAAAAGCAGTCTACAAGATGTCAGGCAGCAGATGTTTCGTTTACGACATTTATCCGGCTGATGAAAATCCCGGAATTGTGGGACTGGCAATCGATATAGGTACAACCACCGTTTCTTCCGTACTGATCGATATGCAGACCGGTGAAATCCTGGCAAAAGGTTCTGCGGGCAACGGACAGATCCGCTACGGTGCCGATGTTATCAACCGTATCGTGGAACAGACAAAACCGGGCGGTGTGAAGAAACTGCAGAAGGCGATTATCGACGATACACTCAATCCCATGATTGCCAATATGTGCAGAAGCATCGGAATCAAACCCGGACAGATTTACCGCATGAGCCTGGCTTCCAATTCCACCATGAATCATCTTTTCATGGGTGTGAATGCAGATCCGCTGCGTATGGAACCTTATATTCCCACTTTCTTCCATATGAAGAATATTTACGGCAAGGATCTGAACCTGATTATTAATCCCAATGCTGATATTATTTTTGCACCGAATATCGGCAGCTATGTGGGCGGAGATATTACAGCCGGTACGCTGGCCAGCGGTATCTGGAACAGCGAAGAATTTTCCGTATTTATTGACCTGGGTACTAACGGGGAGATTGTTTTCGGTAATTCTGATTTTCTGATGAGCTGTGCATGTTCTGCAGGTCCCGCTTTCGAAGGCGGTGATATCAGCTGCGGTATGCGTGCTACAGACGGTGCAATAGAGGCCGTTACCATTGATAAAGAAACAATGGAACCGAATCTTACCATCATCGGGGATGAAGGCCAGAAACCCATTGGCCTGTGCGGTTCCGGTATTATTGATATTATTGCGGAACTGTTCCGCTGCGGTATCGTCAATGCCAAGGGCCAGCTGGTTCGTGAGGGAAGACGTGTCAAAGTGGATGAAGACGGCATGAAGAGCTATGTCATTGCTTTCAAGGAAGATACCGGCGCTGTTAAAGATGTGGAAATCACCGAAGTGGATATTGACAGCTTTATACGTGCAAAAGGAGCTATTTACTCCGGTATCATCACTCTGGTAGAGTCTCTGGGCTTCGATATGTCTATTGTTGACAATGTATATGTAGCCGGTGGTATCGGCAGTGGTATTAATATGAAGAATGCTGTCCGCATCGGTATGCTGCCTGACATTCCTCTGGAAAAATACCATTACATCGGCAATTCTTCGCTGGCAGGTTCCTATGCGATGCTGCTGTCCAACGAGGCTGAAGATAAAGTAACGGAGCTGGCATCCAGCATGACTTATCTGGAACTGAGTACACATCCCGGATACATGGATTCTTTCGTGGCTGCATGCTTCATTCCGCATACAGATGCCAACCTGTTCCCTTCCGTACAGAATATGGAAGATTAATTAAATCGACGAGGAGTAATTAAAGTGGAGAATAAAGAGTTTGATTACGCAAAAGATAATCTGGAGATGAGGCCTCTCGAGCATTATCTGGAGCTTTACAGAGCAGCAGATCCGTTTGAAATGGCAGAAAGAACCGGTGTTGACTATAACCCGGATACCAATGAATTTCATCTGCACGTATTGAACAAGGGATATTTTGTCAGCTATCCCGATTTCGAGATCAGGAAAGAGGACGAAAGCGATACTTCCTATCATTCCCTGCTGGATTTCCATAAAACTAAGATTTTTGTACTTCGTTTTCTGGTGGAATGCCGTATGGTTCCGGCTGCGGGTAATTATGTAACTTATCGTGATATCCCCAACGGTGAGCTGTATTTCAGACAGTTTCAGGGAAGATGCATTTTCCGGCTCCAGTTCGGATACGGCTTTAAGCTGGATAAATTCCGCGCCGGTATGGAGCAGATGGGAGGAACTCCTGTGAAAATGGGTGATGTGGCCTATTCCTTCGAGATTATGGACGGCCTGTCCATGATATTTATCTTCTGGGAAGGAGATGAAGAATTTCAGCCTTCCGCTCAGATTCTGTTCTCCGACAATTTCGCTTCCGTATTCAAAGCGGAAGACCTGGCAGTAGCCGGTGACATTTCCATCGGCAATCTGAAAGCGATTACCGGAAAGTAAAACGTTATTGTGATATGGCATAAAAAAACCACAGCTGCAGAATCGGATTCTTTCTGAACTGCAGACTGTGGGATTTTTGTGCTTATCTGCGGAATGCGGTGCTGAAACGGTATGAATCTGTCTGCTTACAGTTACAGATTTGCTGTTCGTACTTTTTTATTTGTACTCCGGCAGAAACCTTGCCCGGCTGAAGGCTGTGTAGAGCGCTTTCATGATTATAGTAAGCACAACACTGCTGATTGCCAGCATGATCAGGCATTTGGGAATGCGGGTGACCATCAGAGCCAGATAGTTCTGTCCGCTGTAATACATGATCATCAGCCAGTATGTATTCACGAAGAGGGAGACCAGGAACTCAACCAGAGCAGCTGCGATGCCGCGGGCAGCAGTGATGGGGCCGCCGTGCAGAACGAGTCCGAAGAAGAAGCCCATCAGTGTATAGCTGACAGTAAAGCCGAAGAAGAAGACTTCACCCTGTCCACCTGTCACCAGCATACTGAGTACATCACCTACAGCACCTGTCAGAGCTCCCATAATGGGACCGCCGTACATACCGGCAGCAGCAATTGCCAGATAGCCGGGACGGAACTGGATATCACTGGTCAGTTTAATGTTGCAGAAATACAAAACAATATAAATTGCTACGAAAAATGCGCACAGAACCAGGGACTGTACGGAAGACAGATTCCTGATCTGTTTTTTAAAATTCAAAGCTTTCTTATTAATAATCATAGTCGTTCTCTTATTCTTTCTTTATTGATAGTAAATTTTGACAGCGGTCTGTACAGGAGCAGCCCCGGAAAGCGCTTTTGTGCTTTTCTATTCTGTACCGTACCGTTAAATAGATTCAGACAGCAGTCCGCAGATGTCTTCTGCCATGGCATCGTGTTCAGGGCTGGTACAGCAGGATTTTACCAGTTCAGACAGAGCCTCAAAGGAACAGGGCGTGCCCTCCAGTTTTTCTCCGATACTGGCGATAAAATGCTCGTCACCGGCATCGGAATACAGCTGGGCGGTGGTAATCGTTCCCCTGTCCACATTCAGGTTCAGATCAAAATCGCCCCAGGCAAACCGTCTGCTGATCCGGTTTTTGAACTTGATCCTGCGGCCGTAAAGCCAGTTGTCGTCACTGAATATCTTTTCATAGGAGCTGATCACAGCGGGATCCAGCTCTTCACCTGACATGGGAACAGCTTTCAGTCCGTAAACGTGTTCAAAAGCCTCAAACATCTTCCCGCGCATGGTCTCAATGTCGAGAGAAGGACAGAAATCAACAAGATTTCCGGCTTCCGGTTTCACATAGTCTGCACCTTTCGGTTCCGGCTGGCTGCAGTCTGCATTGAGGTACTCCGACACCATTGCGGTATCCATACTGACAAGCAAAGTACCATGGTGGAAGCAGCGGTCTCCCGATTTGTAAAATGCATTGTCCGAAAACCTGCGCCCCTCAATAATCAGGTCACTGTTCTCTGCCCTTTCAGCGGTAAGCCCCAGAAGACGGCAGGCCTCGATAATAACCTGCAGCTGTTTATCCACATTGAAATTATCCTTTTTGGCAAGAAATGTGAAATTCAGATTCCCCTTATCATGGAAAACGGCTCCGCCGCCGGACAGACGGCGCACCGGAAAACCTCCGTCATCAATCAGTTTGCTGATATAGACTTCTTTTCGGGCATTCTGGTTGCAGCCGTATATAACGGTTCTTTCATTCTGCCACATATAAAGGATTGCAGTATGGTCATCCACTGTGTCAAACAGGTATTTCTCAAGAGCCAGATTGAAATACGGATAAAACGTATTGCTGGAAATGGTTCTGATTTGCGTAACCATTGGAATCACCTCTTTTCCTCATACTGATAAAGACCACCGGACAGAATATCACTGGCGGATATAGATCCCCTGAGACTCAATCCAGTCCTCCAGTTCCTGCAGGGCATCGTGTGCCCAGTTGGGATCCGGCTTCTTCTTTTCTTCTGGAGTTTCCATTGCTTCGCTGTCCTTTTTCTTTTCTGTATCATCCATCATTATGGTACCTCCTTATCTGCAGCAATAGTTTTATTGTAAGTTCTGGTATGCCTCCGTTTCCCGGAATGAATTCCGTACAACAGTAAACCAGACACCGCTGCATAGATACGGTAATTATATAAATAAATGGAGAAATTGTAAAGAAAATTATGCACATTTTGTGGTTATTTTACAATTCTTTTTCACAGAATGCGCTGAATTCACAGATGGATACAAAACAGGATTAGAAAAACAGAATAGAATTAGCATAATGCATATAACATACCAATCGAAAAATACAAGATAACATGCTATGTGCACAAAAAAATACAAAAAAACTATTGTGTCTTTTTGCTAAATGTGCTATTCTTATAATAAGATATGGTTGATGAAAGCAGTGATGATTTCAGTGATGACAAATATGGGGGGGTCTGAGCTGAAACACATTGTTATATACGCAGACGGAAGATAAGATTATGGAACAGATAGTATATCTGTATGTGAGTCGGACAGCTGTGTGTGATGGGTAGGCACATAGCGTGCGGGTTTCGGAAACCGGCATTCGACAATCATCGATATTGTAATGGGGTTTTGTATGGAACGGAAGGTCTGATGTTTGTGGATTCACAGCCTATTGATATGGCAGATGCAGGATTCATGTGCGGAGTCCTGCATCTGTTTGTGCAATCAGGAGGAATTAATATGGGTAAACAACACTGGAAACCCGGCAATATGCTGTATCCGGTCCCTGCTGTTATGGTCAGCTGCGGGCGTGAAAACGAGAAACCGAATATTATCACCGTTGCATGGACATCCACATCCTGCTCCTCTCCGGCGATGGTTTCCATATCCATCCGTCCGGAACGCCATCCCTATAACATTATTAAAGAAACCGGAGAATTTGTGGTCAATCTGGTAACTGAGGATCTGGTATATGCGTCAGATTACTGCGGTGTCCGTTCCGGCAGGGATGTGGACAAGTTTGAACAGATGAAGCTGACACCCCTGGAATCCAGAACCGTAAAAGCTCCCGGAATCAGCGAAAGCCCTGTTAACATCGAGTGCAAAGTGATTCAGATTATTCCGCTGGGAAGCCACGATCTCTTTCTGGGCGAAGTCACCGGCGTTACTGTAGATGATAAATATATGGATGAAACCGGCCGTTTCAATCTGAGCCAGGCAAAACTTGCCGTATATTCCCACGGGGAATATTACGGACTGGGCGAGAAGCTGGGCAAATTCGGTTATTCGGTAGCAAAGAAGAAAAATACCGGTAAAAAAAACAGAAAATCAGCAAAAGGACGGATAACCAATCAGTAAAACATAATTGAAAAATCGATAAAACATAAACGAAGAATCGATAAAATATCAATAAAATATCAGAGCAGCCGGGCATTTCCGTTTTCCTTCGGAGACTGAGCTGCTCTTTTTTTCCGGTTGCGGCTGGCGATAATGCCGCCGATACGCCCGCTCTCCCGGGCAGAAAGTGCGCCCCAGCCTCCTGAAACGATTTTATCATCCAGCCCCAGCTCCTGAGCAACCTCAAACCGCATCAGTTCCTGAGGCGTCAGTTTATTGTAATCAAATTCCTTTTTCCTTTTCGCCATGGCGTACCTCCGTAGATTGATACTCAAAAATGACAGTTTCACAAAGTAACAACAGTTTTTGCGTTATACGGAAAAATATACGGGACGGTTTCCCTTTTTTTGTTTTTTATGATAAAATGAATCTGCATTATGCCATTCATTTCCGTCATCGGATATGAATGAGATTAATATAATGGAGATTCAGGTTTATGAGCAGATGGACAATTGAAAAACTTCGTGAATACATGAATGAAGCGGGAGTCGATGGGTGGATGGTGAATTCCTCGGATTATCACGATTCCGAATATCCCGGGGATTATTTTAAACAGCGCAGTTTCCTTTCCGGTTTTACCGGTTCGGCAGGTACGCTGGTTGTTACAGTAGAGGAAGCAGGCCTGTGGACGGACGGCCGCTATTTTGTGCAGGCAGCGCATCAGCTGGAGGGAAGCGGGATCACGCTGTATAAGATGGGACAGAAGGATGTGCCCGCCATTGCAGAATTTCTGGCAGAAAAGCTCCCTGAGAACGGTTGTCTGGGTTTTGACGGCAGAACAGTGGGTCAGGAGTATTACCTGGAACTGAAAAAGACGCTGGAAGAGAAACGGATCCGTTTTTCTCTGCTTGAAGATCTGGGTGATAAGGTCTGGGAAGACAGACCGGCTCTTTCCTGTGAAAAGGTATGGATTCTCGATGCGGAAAAATACAGCGGTATGACAGCTGCAGAGAAACTTGCCAAAGTGCGTGAAAGTATGAAAAAAGCAGGCGCGACGGTACATCTGCTGACCAGCCTTGACGACATTGCCTGGCTGTTCAATATCAGAGGAGGAGACGTGGAGTGTAATCCGGTGGCACTTTCCTATGCAGCAGTTACCATGAGCGATGCAGTGCTGTTTGTTCAGGAAAAGGCTCTCGACAGTGAAGTCAGACAGGCACTGGAAGCACAGGGCATCACCATTCAGCCTTACAATGCCATTTACGACTACACTGCATCCATCGGAGAAACTGAAGCAGTGATGCTGGAAAGCAGCCGGGTAAACTGCGCAATTTATGCCAGACTGCCGGAGCAGGTGAAGGTAATCAATCAGGTGAATCCCGAGACCGTTATGAAAGCCGTAAAAAATCCCGTTGAGCAGGAGAACATTGCTAAAGCTCATGTGAAGGACGGCGCAGCCATGGTGAAATTCCTGTACTGGCTGAAGCAGAACATCGGAAAGATTCCCATGACAGAGCTCAGTGCTGCGGCTTATCTCGATAAAAAACGTTCCGAGCAGGAAGGCTTTCTGGATCTGAGTTTCAAAACTATTTCAGCTTACGGAAGCAACGCGGCCATGTGTCATTACTCGGCAACGGAGGAGACTGACACAGAGCTTAAGCCTGAGGGATTTCTTCTGGTTGACTCCGGCGGACAGTATATGGAAGGAACAACAGATATTACCAGAACCATCGTTCTCGGCCCTCTTACAGAAAAACAGAAATTCCACTATACGCTGGTCCTGAAAGGCATGATTGATCTGGCATCGGCCCGCTTCATTTATGGCTGTACCGGTGCCGGCATGGATATCCTGACCAGAGGTCCCCTGTGGCAGTACGGTCTCGATTACAACCACGGTACTGGACACGGTGTGGGTTACCTGTTAAATGTCCATGAAGGTCCTCAGCGCATTCACTGGAATGCCAGAGGCGGTGCTCAGACCGTGATCGAACCCGGTATGCTGACCTCGGATGAGCCCGGCATTTATCTGGAAGGAGAATACGGTATCCGCACAGAGAATCTTGTTGTGTGCAAAGAGGCGGACGATAACGAATATGGACGGTTCCTGAAGTTCGAAACGGTGACTCTGGCGCCCATCGACAAGGAAGCCATCGACATTTCACTGATGACGCCCGATGAAATCGGGTGGCTGAATCAGTACCATGAAAAGGTATACACGGTGCTGTCACCTTATCTGGAAAAAGAAGAAGCAGACTGGCTGAAAGAAGCGTGCAGCAGGATTTAGATATGGCAGAAAAACAGAATTTAAACGCAGAAAAACAGGATTCGAACATGACAGAGAATGGCATTTCAGGTATTGAGGGACAGGATTTATACGGTAAAATGAAGCCGGTGGAGGCTGCAGACGGCAGTCTGACCGATGAACAACGGCTGAAACAGCTTGCAGAACCATTGCTTTACTGGTTCAATCGTAATAAACGTGATCTTCCCTGGAGAAGGGAGCCCACCCCGTACCATGTCTGGCTTTCAGAGATTATGCTGCAGCAGACACGTGTGGAAGCGGTCATTCCCTATTACAACCGCTTTCTGGAACGTCTGCCGGATATAAAGGCTCTGGCGCAGGTGGAAGAGGAAGAACTGATGAAACTGTGGCAGGGACTGGGTTACTACAATCGTGCAAGAAACCTGAAAGCGGCGGCGGAGCAGGCGGTGCAGCAGTATGGCGGTAATCTGCCTGCTGATTACGGACAGCTGCTGAAGCTGCCGGGCATCGGTTCCTACACGGCAGGTGCCATTGCTTCCATCGCCTTTGGCATTGTCAGACCGGCAGTGGATGGCAACGTGTTGCGGGTAGCTGCCAGAATTCTGGCATCAGAGGAGGATATCGGGCAGGCAAAAACCAGGAAAAAGATGGAAGAACTCCTGCTTTCTGCTATGCCCGAAGAACAGCCGGGGGATTTCAATCAGGCGCTGATGGAACTGGGAGCCCTGGTCTGCATTCCCAACGGAGCGCCTCACTGTAATGAATGTCCCGCAGCGGGCATCTGTCTGGCATACCGAAGCGGTAAAACCGGTTGTATTCCCCATAAAGCACCGAAAAAACAGCGTCGTATCGAGGAGCGCACCGTGCTCCTGATCCGCTGGAAAAACGGGTATGCCTTACAGAAGCGACCATCAACCGGTCTTCTGGCCAACCTGTATGAATTTCCCAATGTGGAAGGGACACTGAACGGCGAACAGCTGGCTCAGTATCTGATCGAAGCCGGTGAGAATACCTTTTCGGCTGAACCCCTGCCGCCTTCCAGACACATTTTCACCCATGTGGAATGGCGAATGACCGCCTATTACGTGATTCTTCGCAAAAAGAAAAGCGAACGGTTCCGGTATTATGATAAAGAAGAGATTCTGGAAAATATTGCCATCCCCTCGGCGTTTTCCACTTATCTGGAGATTCTGATGGAAAAGCAAAGCATAAAATAAAAAGTAAAAATTTGTTGACTTCTGTAATTTGTTATGCTAAAATTTAAATTTACAGGAGTCAATTTTTTATACTGAGGAGACGTAAGAATGGGTGAAAAAAAGTTTATGGAGATTCTGAATAAGCTGGTCGAGCTTGGAAAGAGCAAGAAGGGTGTTCTTGATATGAACGATATCAATGAGCAGCTTCAGGGGCTTGAGCTGACACCTGAGAATCTGGAACACATTTATACGTACCTGGAAAACAAAGGAATCGATGTTCTGCGTGTCATGAATGATGAACTTACAAGTGCAGAGAGTGTCATCCTCGATGTCGATGAAGATGATTTTACCGGCTCGGATGAAGATGAAGAAGAAATCAATCTGGACGCCATCGATTTATTGGACGGTATCGGAACCGAAGATCCGGTCAGGATGTACCTGAAGGAAATCGGAACTGTGCCGCTGCTTACCGCAGAGGAAGAGATTGAACTTGCGAAGATGAAAGCCGAAGGCGATGAAAAACAGAGAACGAGAGCAAAAGAGCGCCTTGTAGAAGCCAATCTTCGTCTTGTTGTCAGTATTGCGAAGCGTTATACGGGCAGAGGCATGAGTTTTCTGGATCTGGTGCAGGAAGGGAATCTTGGACTGATTAAAGGCGTGGAGAAGTTTGATTATACCAAGGGATACAAGCTGAGTACTTATGCCACATGGTGGATCAGACAGTCCGTTACGAGGGCGCTTGCCGATCAGGCCAGAACAATCCGTGTTCCGGTACATATGGTAGAGACTATCAACAAGATGTCGAAGATGCAGCGTAAGCTTACACTGGAATATGGTTATGAACCCTCTGTTGCAGAGCTGGCGAAGGCGTTGGACATGACGGAAGAAAAAGTGATGGAGATTATGCAGATCGCGCGCGAGCCTGCATCATTGGAGACACCTATTGGAGAGGAAGACGACTCCAACCTCGGCGATTTTGTTGCAGACGGCAATGCCGTGACTCCTGAGGGCAATGTTGAGTCTGTAATGTTGAGAGAACATATTCAGACCCTGCTGGAAGATCTGAAAGAAAGAGAACGTCAGGTTATCGTACTCAGATTCGGTCTGGAAGATGGACATCCCAGAACGCTGGAGGAAGTCGGAAAGGAATTTAACGTAACAAGAGAACGTATCAGACAGATTGAAGCAAAGGCTTTAAGAAAGCTGCGCAATCCTGTCAGAAGCCGCAGGATCCGCGATTTCCTGGCATAAGCCGGAGAATCCATGAACAGACGGTTCGGTTCAGTCGATTGTTACTGGACGGCTGTTTGAAACTGCCGTATATATTGATTGATAAGGGGCTGCCCCCCTCTGGACCGGAGGGGCAGCCTTTTTGCTGTTGTCAGGTTCATGAATCCGGCGTCTGCCCCTTGTATCATAAAATTAATAAATATACAGAGGAGCAGAGGGGAAAAGAACGTGACGATTCAGCGTAATCGTGATATACTCAAGATTATTTAATGGTGGACATAATTATGAATACAATGAGGGTTAATTATCAGAAAGAACAGGAAAAAACGCTGAAAGAGCTGGAAAAGGCGGGCATGGTGCCTTCTCTTCTGCTTCATGGCTGCTGTGCTCCCTGCAGCAGCTATGTACTTGAATACCTGTCGTCTTATTTTAATATAACCATGCTGTTTTACAATCCCAATATCGGGGATGCCGGAGAGTATGAAAAACGGAAAAAGGAACTTCTGCGCATGATGGATGAGATGCCGTTCCGGTATCCGGTATCATACATGGATTGCGAATATGATCCAAAGGAATTTTATACCGCTGTTCCGAATCGTTCAGAAGACAGTGAAGGCGGAGAGAGCTGCTTTCAGTGCTATCGTCTCAGGCTGGAGAAAACCGCCTCAGAAGCCCGGAGAGGCGGATTCGACTATTTTACTACTACGCTGAGCATCAGCCCTCTGAAGAACGCTCAGAAGCTGAATGAGATCGGCCAAGAACTGTCGGAGAAGTATCAGGTACCCTATCTGTACTCGGATTTCAAGAAAAAGAACGGATATAAGCGGTCCATTGAATTATCGGCGGAATACGGGCTTTACAGGCAGAATTACTGCGGATGCGTGTTCTCCAGAAAAGAGGCAGAGCAGAGAGACCGTACATGAATAAGGTATCAAAAATAGTGCACAAAATAGGCTGGAATCTCTTTACAGTTTGGTGAAAAGAGATTAGAATATAGTTAGATTTCCGCGCGCAGGAGGCATTATGCCCTGCGCAGCGGATAAGAATTCCAGGAGGAAAAATCAAATGAAAGTATTAGTAATCAACTGCGGCAGCTCATCATTAAAGTATCAGCTGATCGACTCTGAGTCAGAATCAGTATTAGCAAAGGGTCTTTGCGAAAGAATCGGTATTGACGGCGTTCTTACCCATTCTCCTGCAGGCAGGGACAAAGTTGTATTCAATGACCCGCTGCCGAACCACACCGTAGCAGTCAGCAATGTATTAAAGCAGCTGACAGATCCTGTGAACGGCGTTATCTCTGATCTGAGCGAGATCGGTGCTGTAGGCCACAGAGTCGTACATGGCGGAGAGAAATTCTCAAGCTCAACTGTTATTACAGATGACGTAATTGCTGAAATCGAAAAATGTTCCGATCTGGCACCTCTGCACAATCCTGCCAACATCATTGGTATCAATGCATGCAAGGAACTGATGCCCGGTGTACCTATGGTAGCTGTATTTGATACCGCTTTCCATCAGACAATGCCCGAAGAAGCATATCTGTACGCTCTGCCTTACGAATACTATGAAAAATATGCAGTTCGTCGTTACGGCTTCCACGGTACAAGCCACAGCTACGTTTCCAAACATGCTGCAGAAGTACTGGGCAAAAACATTGAAGATCTGAAGATCATCGTTTGCCATCTGGGCAACGGCGCTTCCATCTCTGCTGTACAGAATGGCAAGTGTGTAGAAACTTCCATGGGTCTGACTCCTCTGGAAGGTCTGGTTATGGGTACAAGATGCGGTGATATTGATCCCGCCATTCTTGAGTTCATCGCCAACAAGGAAGGTCTGAACATCAGCGAACTGTTAACAGTCTGCAACAAGAAGTCCGGTGTACAGGGTATTTCCGGTGTATCTTCTGACTTCAGAGATCTGCATGCAGCAGCTGCTGAAGGCAACAAGCGTGCAAAAGCTGCTCTCGATGTATTCTGCCACCGCGTAGTTAAATATATCGGTGCTTATGCAGCAGTTATGAACGGTGTTGACGTAATCTGCTTCACAGCAGGCTGCGGCGAGAATGATAAGGAAGTAAGAGCACAGATCATGGGCTCTCTGTCTTATCTGGGATGCAAACTGGATGCTGTTAAGAATGATGTCCGCGGCAAGGATACTGTCATTTCTACAGATGATTCTACCGTAACAGCTATGGTTGTTCCTACCAACGAAGAACTTGCTATTGCAAGAGAAACTGTAGCACTGGTATAATACGAATTTATATATCATATCATGGGGGTCAAATCCTTTTGACCCCTGTGTCATTCAGCGGAATATTTAATTGCATATTGAATAAGGAAGGTTCATATGGTTAATCAGAGCGTTGTAGTCTGCCATGCGGAGGGACTCCATTTACGTCCCGCCGGAAGGTTTGCAAGACTGGCACGAGGTTTTCAAAGTGAGATTACTATCAGAACCGGTACAAAGAGCCTGAATGGAAAACAGGTCGTCAGTATACTGTCCGGTAATATCAGTATGGGGGATCGGATCAAGATTTACTGTGATGGTGATGATGAGGAGGAAGCTCTTGAAGCACTGGTCTGCGAGTTGGAAAGCGGAGAAGGAGATAATTAACTGTGGGGCCGAATGACAGCTGCGGCTGTCTCATCTGCTGATTTAGTCAGCCGGTGAGACAGCCGTTTGTGTTATTGGGGCTTTTCCCATTTTGCAAAAAGACTGCAGATTCCTGTTCTGTGAAAATAAATAATCAGCTGATTCAGTTTGTCACGGGTTGTATCCAGATTTGCTGCAAGGCAGTCCAGGCAGAGATACTGGCTTGATTCCCGGTATACAAGCTTTTTATACAGGGCAATCTCATCCCCGGAAAGAACTGCTCCACAATGCATACAGGTATGATTTGTCATATTTAATTCTCCACGATACTGCAGCGGTAAATTTTGCAGCCATGCGCGGCAACCCTGGGAGCGAAAAATTCTTTCTGTATTCCTGTTTCTCTGTGAGACAGACAATCATAAAAACGCAGGCTGCAGCCTGAAGCATATGAAAGACCGATATCCCAGAAATCTAAAGTAACATTCGCTGCCACATCACTAAAATTGAAAAATCCCAGAGCAAGATCGCCATTATGAAGGAATTTTACCAGAATAAAAGCATCCGGATTACCGTAAACAGGAATCTGATAACAGCTGCGGCATTCCGGATCCTGGTTCAGCGCAATAAGATCCGGATTAGTTAAAATTTCCTTTGTCTTTTCAGACATGCTGCGAATATCACAGCCGATGATCAGTGGTGAGTTCATCATGGCCCACAGTGCAAAATGAGTCTGATATTCTTCATCAGAGCAGCCACCTACAGAGGTTTCAGGATTCAGCCCTTTTCCATACATACCAACGACCAGCATATCCATATCATTAAAACAATCAGGTCCGTTAAAACACTGATTTTCAATCTGCGCAGAGGCAATTGATTCAATGGATTTCCAGGAATCCTGAATATCAATGGTGGAACGGAATGTGTGAGCACCGGATGAACGGATCCAATGGTGCACATCGTCTGTTCCCCACTGGCAGGCAGCCAGCAGAATATCCCTGCCGCTGCTGCGCAGAGCCATACTCATGCGGCGGTACAGCATGGGAGTGGTCTGGTTGTTTGGCCGGTAGCAGTTGTCGTATTTCAGATAGTCTACACCCCATTCGGCAAACTGAGCTGCATCAGCGAATTCATGTTCGAAGCTGCCGGGGTATCCGGCACAGGTGCGAACACCACAACAGGAGTAAATGCCGAATTTTAATCCTCTGGAATGGACATAATCGGCTGCTGCTTTCATGCCGTGAGGGAATTTTTCAGGATCAGGAACCAGTTTTCCATCTTCACTTCGGTCTTTCATGCTCCAGCAATCATCAATGATCAGATACTCATAACCTGCAGCCAGCAGTCCCTGTTCCACCATGGCATCTGCAGTAGTAAAAATCAGTTCTTCGTTGATATGATCAAAAAAAGTGTTCCATGAATTCCATCCCATAGGTGGAGTGGGTGCTTGCATGTGATTTTTCATTGTAGGCCTCCTGTATAATTAAGGATAGAAATATAAAGGATAGAAATATAAAGGATAGAAATCATTCTACGGCTCCGCGTATGCGGTATTCTGTAGGACTGATTCCATAAGTGTTTTTAAACATTTTTGAGAAGTTAAGCGGATCGTCATAGCCGATCTGCGCTGCAATATCCTGAATGGACAAGTCTGTGGACACTAGAAGGCGGCAGCCCTGTTTTAGCCGGTACTGTACCAGGTATTCCTGGGGAGATATACCCATTTTCTTTTTAAATATTGTAGCAAAATAGCTGCGGGAAAATCCAACATACTTCACAATATCACTTACATTGATTGTTTTATAATTATAGTGGATGAAATCGACTGCCCGGTCGATATAGACATCGGTTGAGTGCTCGTTGCGCCGTTCCAGTTTCTGAGTCGGGGTTTCAGTAGCTTCCAGTGCCAGGGCCAGAAATTCCAGCAGAATTCCCCTGCGGCGCAGATCGTTTATGTAGTTCATTTCAGGTTTTTCATGCATCCGGCAAACCAGATCAAAGAAATTTTTAGGCTCCACACCAGAGTCCAGACAGTATATTCCATCTGTAAATCCAATCTCTTCTGAAAGACGTTTTGCCTCTGTTCCGTTGTAGGTTACCCAGCAGTAATGCCATGGCTTTGACATATCAGCGATATACTGCGCAGCTTCATTGTGTTTCAGCAGAAACATCTGACCAAAATGGGGATGAATGATCTGACCTCCTGTATAGAGAGTTCCTGTACCGGACAATATAACGTGCAGGTGGTAAGCATCCCGGATATCCGGTCCGTAATTGATTCCCGGATCACATCGCTCCATTCCGCAGGCTATCAGGCAGATGTCTCCAACCTGGTCATGGTCGTATTCCAGACAATGATAGGGCTTGGTGCGTTTTGCAGTGTCTTCAGCTTTCATTCGTTCAGTCCTCTTGGAAATAAAAATAACATGTTGCGTTCAAAATATCATAGCCTGTGCAGAATGTCAATTCTTTCTATCTGGTTGGACTGATATTATGATCAAATGCAGACCGGCGTTTTCTCTTTCAGATAAAAAAGAGCGGGTCAGAACAGATTGTTTTGACCCGCCCGGAATACCGGCTGAAAAAGTTTAAAACAGCGCGGGAAGAAGGATTATTGTTCAGATTCCAGAATTTCGTTCATCTTGACCGCCATGTCTTTACAAACAGCTTCCATCTGCGAAGGATTCTGCCAGCCGGCAATCAGACCGGTGGTAAAAGCGCTTTCCCACTGAGTAGTATATTTGGATGCAGGGTGCTGAATCAGAGTACCATTTTCTTCCACATCAATAAAGGGAGAAAGATCCATACCTTCAAAGGAATCGATAAAAGAATCGGAACATCCTTTGTATGCCGCCATGGTTACTCCAAGTTCAGACTGTTTTAACTGTCCCTCTTCAGAACAGAATGCAGAAATCAGGTCATAGGCAGCCTGAGGGTCTTTTGTATTGGCAGAAGCAGCCCAGCCGAGACCATTGTACATGGAAACGCGTTCTTCTTTTTCACAGGTTCCGTTGTTGTTGGCATCGTAATAGGGGATTTCGGCCCAGGCATAATCTTTGGAATATTCTGCCTGATGGAAAGTATTGGCCATCCAGGAACCCTGAAGCATCATGCCGATAATGCCGCTCATGAACATGACATCAGGGTCAGTATCAGCCATTAAATCCTGAGAGGGCATGGAGGGGAACAGGTTGTCTGCCAGATAAGTCATGGCAGCAATGGTGTTGGGATCATCCATACCGGAAGTTTTCTTGTCATCACTGATGAGCTTGCCGCCGAAATCATAGATCAGATTGTACCAGCCATCCTGACCATCGTTGGTATTCATAGCGGTACCGTATACACCGTCGGCAGCACCGGCTTCTGTAATGGCCTTAGCAGCAGCTGCATAATCATCCCAGTCCCAGTCATTGGTAGGATATTCAACGTTATATTTGTCGAAAATTGCTTTGTTATAGAGTAATGCAATGGTATCATGATCTTTGGGAAGCGCATACTGAGAGTCTTCATAACGGTAGATGTCTACGATACCTTCATAGTAGTTGTTCAGGTCGATCTTTTCATCTGCCTCAATATAGCTGTCCAGATTCAGGAGCATGTTATTGGACATATATTTCTGTGCCTCATTGATGTGCATCCAGAACACGTCAGGCATCTCTCCGCCTGAAGCACCGGAAGACAGCAGAGTCCAGTATGTATCCCAGTTGATAACATTGATCCGTACTTTGACACCGGACTTTTCGGACCATTCGTCGGCAATTTTCTGCAGTCCATCAAGCTGATTGTTGTCCCAGATGTCAACGATCAGTTCATCGGTGGTGTAGCTGCCATTGCAGGACGACTGCGCCGCATCTTTGCCGGCATCGGAAGAGCTGTTATTGCCGCCTCCGCAGGCTGCCAATGAAACAGTCATTGATAATGCCAGAGTCAGAGATAAAAGTTTCTTCATGTTCATGTTGTTCCTCCTTGTATATGAAAATTTTATGTTTTGGATACCTGAATTATAGTCTGCGAGGAGAGAAAAAGGTATATCTGTCTGTTCTTGCCATATGGTAAAATGTTCTTTGAAAAATACCTTTAAAATAACCATAAGGTATTAATTCCGGCAGGCAGGTTACATCAGGTAAACAGGATATTTTACTATAATTAATAAAGTTATGTATAAAGTTATGTAATGGATACCGGTAATAGAATATTTTGCAGATGGAATAGCAGGTGATATACCAAAAGGAAAATTGTGTATAAAGCTGTATTCTGTAAAGAAAATAAAAATAAAAATCAGATAAAAAACAGATATTAATAAAATTATCATATTATCTGATAATAGTTCCGTTTTTTACACTTTACACCTTTAAGGTATTGTAGTAATATTGCCACAGACCTTGCCGGATTCGGCGCGGCCTGTGGCAAAAGAGAAAGCGGGACAGCTTTGGCAGTCGGCAGGCAAAGGGTTCAGAAAGGAATGATAATATGGAAGGTAATCGTACAGTACAGACTCCCGGTCTTTATGATCCCAGATTTGAGCATGATAACTGTGGTATCGGTGCTATTGTTAATATCAAAGGTATCAAGACACGCAAAACCGTAGATCAGGCCATGCAGATTGTTGAGAATCTGGAACATAGAGCCGGTAAGGATGCAGAAGGCAAGACCGGTGACGGTGTTGGTATCCTGCTGCAGATTTCTCATAAATTTTTCAAAAAAGTGACTGCTCCTCTGGGCTTTGATATCGGCGAAGAGAGAGAGTACGGTGTAGGTATGTTCTTCTTCCCTCAGGATGAACTGGCAAGAAACCAGGCGAAAAAGATGCTTGAGGTTATTGTGGAGAAGGAAGGACTGAAGTTCCTGGGATGGAGAGAGGTTCCAACCAAACCCGGCATTCTGGGCAAAAAGGCTCTGGATAAGATGCCTTACATTTTACAGTGCTTTATCAAAAAACCGGATAACTGCGAAAAGGGACTTGCCTTTGACCGCAAGCTGTACATTGCAAGACGTCTGTTTGAACAGTCCAATGACTATACCTATGTGGTATCCATGTCAAGCCGTACCATCGTTTATAAAGGTATGTTTCTGGTTGGAGAGCTGCGCGGTTTCTACTGCGATCTGCAGGACGAGGATTATGAATCCGCTATCGCTGCGGTTCATTCCCGTTTCAGTACCAATACAAATCCCAGCTGGGAGAGAGCTCATCCCAACCGTCTGATGGTACATAACGGCGAGATCAATACCATCCGCGGCAATGCCGATAAGATGATTTCCCGTGAGGAGAGCATGGAGTCCAAGTATTTCAAGGATGATCTGCTGAAGGTGATTCCTGTTATCAATGAAGAAGGTTCCGACTCCGCCATGCTTGACAACACGCTGGAGTTCCTGATGATGAGCGGTATGGATCTTCCTCTGGCAGTTATGATTACAATTCCCGAACCCTGGACCAATGATAAATATATGGACCAGCAGAAGAAGGATTTCTATAATTACTACGGTTCCATGATGGAGCCCTGGGACGGACCTGCGTCCATCGTATTCTCTGACGGCGATCTGCTGGGTGCAGTGCTGGACCGCAACGGTCTGCGTCCTTCCCGTTACTATATTACCTCTGACGGCTACATGATTCTGGCATCGGAGGTTGGTGCGCTGGATATTCCTGTTGATACTATCGTGAAAAAAGACCGCCTGAAACCCGGCAAGATGCTGCTGGTTGATACTGTGAAAGGTGTTCTGATCAACGATGAGGATCTGAAGAAATATTATGCATCAAGACATCCCTACGGCGAGTGGCTGGATGCCAATATGAAGGAACTGAAGGATCTGAAGATTCCCAACAGGAGTACACCGAAGATGAGCAGAGAAGAGCGTCTGCGTCTCATGAAGACCTTCGGCTACACCTATGAGGAATTCCGCACCATGATCCTTCCCATGGCAAGAGACGGAGGGGAAGCAGTATCCGCCATGGGTGCCGATACTTCTCTGGCTGTTATGTCAAAGAATCATCCTCCGCTGTTTAATTATTTCAAACAGCTGTTTGCGCAGGTTACCAACCCGCCTATCGATGCTATTCGTGAGGAAATTGTTACTTCTACCGAGATCCATCTGGGCTGCAGCGGCAACATTCTGGAGGATAAGCCCGAAAACTGCCGTATGCTGAAGATCCGCAATCCGATTCTGACAAGCACCGACCTGCTGAAGATCAAAACGATGTCGGGAGATGGCTTTAAAGTTGTGACGATTCCGATTCTTTATTATAAAAATACTTCTCTGGAGAAGGCTATCGACCGCCTGTATCTGGAGGCTGACCGTGCGTTCAAATCCGGTGCGACGATTCTGATTCTGTCAGACCGGGGCGTGGATGAGAGCCGTGTGCCCATTCCGTCTCTGCTGGCCGTATCAGCTCTGCAGCAGTATCTGGTAAGAACGAAGAAGAGAACCAGTGTTTCCATCATTCTGGAAAGTGCGGAACCGAGAGAGGTTCATCATTTTGCAACTCTGCTGGGCTACGGTGCTTCTGCTGTTAACCCCTATCTGGCACAGGAAGCGGTCAAATACCTCTGCGAAACCGATATGCTGGATAAGGATTATCCTGCAGCTATCGATGATTACAATAATGCGGTGCTTCACGGTATTGTTAAGACTGCATCCAAGATGGGTATTTCCACCATCCAGTCCTACCAGGGTTCCAAGATTTTTGAAGCCATCGGTATCAACTCGGATGTAATCAGTAAATATTTTACAGGTACTGTCAGCCGGATCGAGGGTATCAGCCTGCAGGATATTGAGGATGATCAGAACTATCGCCATAATGAGGCATTTGATCCGCTGGGTCTCGGTACCGATACCACACTGGACAGCCTGGGCGATTACAAGATGCGTTCCGGACAGGAGCAGCACCTGTACAATCCCAAAACGATTCATCTTCTGCAGCAGTCCACACGTACAGCCAATTACGAGATGTTCAAGGAGTACACCAGAACTCTGGAGGAGGAGCTGGATGAATTCCACATCCGCGATGTGATGGATTTTGTTTATCCTGCAAAGGGCGTACCTATTGAAGAAGTGGAAAGCGTGGATTCCATCGTGAAGCGTTTCAAGACAGGTGCCATGTCCTACGGCTCCATTTCCCAGGAAGCCCATGAGACTCTGGCAATTGCCATGAACCGCATCGGCGGCCGTTCCAACTCCGGTGAAGGCGGTGAACGTCCCGAACGTTTCAAACCCGACAGCAACGGCAATAACAGATGCTCCAAGATCAAACAGGTTGCTTCCGGTCGTTTCGGTGTTACCAGCAGATATCTGGTCAATGCGGAAGAGATTCAGATCAAGATGGCGCAGGGTGCAAAACCCGGTGAAGGCGGACATCTTCCCGGCAAAAAGGTTTATCCCTGGATTGCAAAAACCCGTTACTCAACACCGGGTGTATCTCTGATCTCACCGCCGCCTCATCACGACATCTATTCCATCGAGGATCTGGCGCAGCTGATCTACGACCTGAAAAATGCAAACCGGAATGCGCGGATTTCCGTTAAGCTGGTTTCTGAGTCCGGTGTAGGTACGGTAGCAGCCGGTGTTGCAAAAGCAGGCGCACAGGTTGTTCTGATTTCCGGTTATGACGGCGGTACCGGTGCGGCACCGAGAAGCTCCATTTTCAATGCGGGCCTTCCCTGGGAGCTGGGTCTGGCTGAAACTCATCAGACACTGATCATGAATGGTCTCCGTGACAAGGTTATTGTAGAAACCGACGGCAAACTGATGACAGGCCGTGACGTTGTCATCGCTGCTCTGCTGGGTGCGGAAGAATACGGATTTGCAACAGCTCCCCTGATTACCATGGGCTGTGTAATGATGAGAGTATGTAACCTGGATACCTGTCCTGTAGGTATTGCTACACAGAATCCTGAACTGCGCAAGAGATTTTCCGGTAAACCCGAGTACGTTGTCAACTTCATGCGCTTTATCGCTCAGGAAATGAGAGAATACATGGCAAAACTGGGCATCCGCACTGTGGATGAACTGATCGGACGTACTGATCTGCTGAAGAAGAGAAGCGGTGTTGACAGCGAACGGACAGCTAAAGTGGATTTAAGCCGTATTATCAACAATCCTTATGCGGGCATGAAACTGGCAGGCTATCATGACAAGAATGTCTTCGATTTCCAGCTGGAAAAGACCAAGGACATGAATGTACTGATGAAGCAGTTTGCAGCCGCCCTGGAAAGCGGTCAGAAGAGAAGTATCGAGGTGGATGTAGGATCGGTAGACCGTACATTCGGTACGATTTTCGGTTCTGAGATCACAAAACGGTTCGGCGAGAAGCTGGAAGACGATACATTTGTAGTAAAATGCAGCGGCAGCGGCGGACAGAGCTTCGGCGCATTCATTCCCAAAGGTCTGACTCTGGAAGTAATGGGCGACAGCAACGACTATTTCGGTAAGGGCCTTTCCGGCGGCAAGCTGGTGATCTATCCGCCCAGCGGCGCAAAATACAAGGCTGAAGATAATATCATCATCGGTAACGTTGCTCTGTACGGTGCTACCAGCGGTACAGCTTACATCAACGGTGTGGCAGGCGAACGTTTCTGCGTAAGAAACTCCGGTGCGACTGCAGTGGTTGAAGGTGTAGGCGATCACGGCTGTGAATATATGACAGGCGGCCGGGCAGTCATCCTGGGCCCCACCGGCAAGAACTTTGCAGCCGGCATGAGCGGCGGTGTTGCCTATGTACTGGATGAAAACAGCGATTTATACCGCAAATTAAATAAATCCATGGTTTCCATGGAGGAAGTTACTTCCAAATACGATGTACTGGAACTGAAACGGCTGATTCAGGAGCACGCAACCTATACGAACTCTGAAAAAGCAAAGAAGATTCTGGACAATTTTGGTGAATATCTTCCTAAATTCAAGAAGATTATGCCTTATGACTACGAACGCATGCTGAAAACATTTGCCGATATGGAAGCAAAGGGTCTCAGCTCGGAACAGGCACAGATTGAAGCATTTTATGCCAACACCAAACAGTAAGAGGAGGAGAATGACATGGGAAAACCTACTGGATTTTTAGAATATGACCGTGAAAATTCTCGCGAGATTGAGCCGAAGGAAAGAATTAAAAATTTCAACGAATTTCACGTTTTATTAGGTAAAGATGCGCAGAGAAAACAGGGTGCGCGCTGCATGGACTGCGGTGTTCCCTTCTGTCAGGCGGGCATGATGATCAGTGGTATGGCTTCCGGCTGTCCCTTGAACAATCTGGTGCCCGAGTGGAATGATCTGATTTATACAGGCAACTGGGAACAGGCTTACAAACGTCTGACCAAGACCAACTGTTTCCCGGAATTCACCTCCCGGGTATGTCCTGCACTGTGTGAAGCGGCCTGCACCTGCAATCTGCACGGTGAGCCGGTCACAACCAAGGAAAATGAACGTACCATCATTGAAAATGCGTACGCGGAAGGTTACATCAAACCCAATCCGCCCAGAGTAAGAACCGGGAAAAAGGTGGCTGTTATCGGTTCCGGTCCCTCCGGTCTGGCAACTGCCATGCAGTTAAACAAGCGGGGTCATCAGGTAACTGTATTTGAAAGAAGCGACCGTATCGGCGGTCTGCTCATGTACGGCATTCCCAACATGAAGATGGAAAAATGGGTCATTGACCGCCGGGTGGATCTGATGAAGGAAGAAGGCATTGAATTCGTAACCAATGCCAATGTGGGTGAAAATATCAGCGCACAGCAGATTCTGAAAGACTACGATAAAGTAGTACTTTGCTGCGGCGCAAGCAACCCCAGAGACATCAAGGTACCCGGAAGGGATGCCAACGGCATTTACTTTGCAGTAGACTTCCTGAGCAGAACAACAAAGAGCCTGCTGGACTCCAACTTCAGAGATAATAAATTTATCAATGTGAAGAATAAACGGGTTATCGTCATCGGAGGCGGCGACACCGGCAATGACTGTGTCGGCACTTCCATCCGTCTGGGATGCAAATCGGTCACTCAGCTGGAAATGATGCCCAAGCCCTCAGAAACCAGACTGCCGAACAACCCCTGGCCTGAATGGCCCAAAGTCCTGAAAACGGACTACGGCCAGGAAGAAGCCATCGCCGTATTCGGAAGCGATCCCCGCATCTACCAGACAACCGTCAAAGAATTCATCAAGGATGCAAAAGGCAATCTGAAGAAGGCGGTACTGGTAAAACTGGAAGCGAAAAAAGACGAAAAAACAGGCCGCATGAACATGGTGCCCATCGAAGGCAGCGAAAAAGAAGTAGCATGTGACATCGTCCTGATCGCAGCAGGCTTCCTGGGAGCACAATCCTACGTAGCTGACGCATTCGGAGTCAAACTGAACGCAAGAACCAACGTAAACACCGAAGCCGGCAAATACCAGACCAACGTAGAAAAAGTATTCACCGCCGGCGACATGCACAGAGGCCAGTCTCTGGTAGTATGGGCAATCCGCGAAGGCCGCGAAGCCGCCGCCGCCGTAGACACAAGCCTGATGAAATATACAAACTTGTAACCCCCAAGCCATGCACAAGTCTGAAAAAAGGCCAGATGGAAGCTTGTTTCCATCTGGCCTTTTTTCAGACTTGTATAGGGCGCAGCCCGACATGAGCGGTCTGGAAGACCGCGAATGGGCATGGCGAGGCGAGAGAAAACATGCACAAGTCTGAAAAAGGCCAGACGGAAGCTTGCTTCCGTCTGGCTGTTTTTTCAGACTTGTATAGGGCACAGCCCGACATGAGCGGCCCGAAGGGCCGCGAATGGCATGGCGGGGCGAGAGAAAACAAAATGACCATTGGGGAAGCGAGGCGAACGAGGAGTTAGCGACTTTCCGGATGGTCTTTTTGGATTGGAATTTTGCGTGGAGGTTCAGAGGAAGCACTTGGTTTCAGGCAGATGTTTGGGTAAAAAAACTCTGCTTGACGCCTTGGAGGGAAATACTTATAATGGTGACAAAGGAGAAAATGTGGATTTCAAGAAAAATTGAAAATATTCAAAAATCGATTGAAATACAGGAAAAATTTTATCAAGACATAAAAACACCCTGAAAAAGGCTATTTGTCAGAATATTCTGGAAAATACCTGCAAAACAGGCCTCAGAAAGCCTTGTAAATCAAGGGTTTCTGAAGGGGTGGGGTAACAATGACGTGAAGCTCGGAAGAGCATTGACACAAATTCAGGCTGTGCCAGGATTTCACTGTACTCGGCACCGTAACAATGACGTGAAGCTCGGAAGAGCATTGACACAACTCGTCTTTAGTTACAACCGGGTAGCCTATACGAAGGTAACAATGACGTGAAGCTCGGAAGAGCATTGACACTTGAAATTTGTAAAGTCCTAAGAGAACATTTTTCCGTAACAATGACGTGAAGCTCGGAAGAGCATTGACACATAAAATGCTTGCGGGCGCGGACGAGAATTTCTTCGTAACAATGACGTGAAGCTCGGAAGAGCATTGACACAATGAGTATTTCCAGCAATTTTTTCATATATGCTACGTAACAATGACGTGAAGCTCGAAAGAGCATTGACACAATTATTAGCAATGCCCTCTATTAATTCCATCACAGCCGTGTAACAATGACGTGAAGCTCGGAAGAGTGCTATTGCACAGATTGTCAGGATCATGATATTAGAGAAAATGACAAAGAACTGGTAAGGGTCTTCGGATACCAGAACATTAAAAACTATTCATCTTAAAAAGTCATCGAATCGTATTAATATTTCGGTGGCTTTTTTTGTTGGAGATATCGTGGGAAGAGGCAGGATTCCCGGAAGAGGCTTCTGCAGAAAAGGTTATTTTCAAGGCAGCTTTCCTGGCGCATCTCGCAGTGGTAAAACGCCCTGATCTGCTGCTGAAGGAATTATCAGGCGGACTGTTTCCAGAAAATGCAAATGAAGACAATCCCCTGTATGTTATCAGCACAGAAAGTGAATGCTATGGAGCAGCTGCCATCCTGTATCCGGGATTTCTGGAAAAAACTGCAGACGAGTTGGAATCTGATTTCTTCCAGCTGCCTTCATCACTCCATGAAATGATCCTGGTCAAAGATGATGGCAATCTGAAAGCCGAAGAACTCATTCAGATGGTAAAGGAAATCAATGCATCTGAGGTCAGGGCAGAAGATAAACTGACGGACATTGTATATCATTATAATTAGGAAGAAATAGCAGTTTCGAAGGACAGGATGCCCTTGACCAGTGATCGATTCATTAGCGTGTTGAAAAGAGGTGTCAGGAGAATCTGGTGGGAACCTCATAACTGTTTCAGCCGGTTTCAATGATATTTAAACTTTCATAACGTATAGTTGTAAAATAAAATATAATATGATATAATAATGAACACAAGATAAGAAAGATACAAACAGCCTGATTGCAGAAAAGGGTTTTTTGTGATACAGTAAAAATAACAGAAAGCAGGTGGTGTGTTGAGCACGATCAGAAAAAAGAAGACGGCGGAGCAGATCAGACAGGAAAACATAGAGAAACTGAGGAGCTTCCGTCTGTTTGATGACACGTATATGACCAGATTTTTCAATGAAAACATCCCTTGTACAGAATTTGTCCTGCGGATTCTGATGAACAAGCCGGATCTGAAAGTGGAGACAACCAGATCGCAGGTATTGATCCGGCATCTGGAGGGACGTTCCGTTTATCTTGATGTATATGCTACGGATTCCCAGGGGAAGAAATATGACATTGAAGTCCAGCGGAGTGACTCCGGAGCAGATCCGCACAGGGCAAGATATCATTCCAGCATAATTGATGTTGACAACCTTCATGCCGGAGAAGATTTTGACAAGCTGCCGGATTCCTATGTTATCTTCATCACGGAAAATGACATCTGGGAACAGGGTGATCCGGTATACCAGATCGAGCGGATGAACCTGACAACCGGAAAAACGTTCGGAGATGGTTCGCATATCCTGTATGTGAATGGAATGTATCGGGATGATTCAGATATGGGGAAACTGATGCATGATTTCTCCTGTCCTAATCCGGCAGATATGTATTACAAAGTACTGGCAGAAAGAGCATCGTTCCTGAAGGAAAAAGAGGAAGGAGTGAATGAAATGTGTAAGATTATGGATGAAATGAAACAGGAAGCGATTCAGGAAGAACGCTACGATATTGTCGCCAATATGTTAAAAGAAACTGATATGTCCAAGGATCAGATTGCTCATTTGGCCAATGTCACAGTAGAAGAGGTAGAAGAACTGGCAAAGGAACTTCATGCACAGTAATAATGGTAAATTGTTTATCTTTTATGGGGAGCCATCGGATGAAATATTTCGGTGGCTTTCTTCAATAACAGAAAAAACATTCACTTTTTTTGACACAGAAATATATGTTTACCTGAGAAGAGTTATATAGTGCGGAATGCTAAATTTCATAATAAAACCAGGTAAATATGGAAAAAACAGTTCAGAGGAAGCAGTTGGTTTCAGGCGGATGTTTAGGTAAAAAAACTCTGCTTGACGCCTTGAACGGAAATACTTATAATGGTGACAAAGGAGAGAATATGGATTTCAAGAAAACTTGAAAATATCCAAAAATCTGTTGAAATACAGGAAAAAATTCATCAAGACATAAAAACACCCTGAAAAAGACTATTTGTCAGAATATTCTGGAAAATACCTGCAAAACAGGCCTCAGAAAGTCTTGTAAATCAAGGGTTTCTGAGCTTCGGGGTGAAAATGAAGTGAAGCTCGACAGAGCATCATCATAATCTCGTGCCGCACAAAGTGCCGCGTTGAATCCAGTGAGTGAAAATGAAGTGAAGCTCGACAGAGCATCATCATGCCTGAAAAAGAAAGAGAGCATATCCGACAATCTGAAAAACAAGCACTGTGAAGTGAACATGATACACGCCATAAATAAAAGAAACGGCATAGCCGTGTAAGCTATACCGTTTCTTTCTCATCTTACAATGTTTTCCTGCCAGGATTGCACATTTTATCTTATCAGGATGGCATATTCAGCTGTCCTGCTTTTTGCCTGTGATAATCCTTTGGTTTCAGATATTTATACATTAAATCTCATCATAATAATAATCCAGTCTGCTGACTTCCTTGAATCCGCAGGTTCTGTACAGTCCCACTGCTTCTTCATTGAGGCTGGAAACCTGTACGCCCATGGATTTAAAGGTGTCGCCGCACTGGTTCATGGCCAGCTGTACAATCTGCTTGCCGTAGCCTCTTCCCTGATAATGAGGGAGCACGCCTACACCGAAAAGGAAGACCCGGTCTCCGTCCAGTGCGATGTGGAACAGTCCTACCGGTTTGTCATCGCTTTTTCGCACAGCCAGAAAGTTCTGTGTAAACTGCTGCTTTGTGGATTCCAGGAATGTAAGTGTTTCTGATTTGCCGTCTGCAAAAATGTTGGTGTGCAGCATGAAAATGGCGTTGGAATCGCCCGGGTCATTGGGATCCAGAGATTTTGCAGTCAGGGTCAGATTTTTATCATTATATTCAATCTCTTTATCCATAACATATTCTGAGTATTCGCAGTGCATCTTCAGCGCTTCCAGCGTTTTCAGGGCAGAGGGACTCTTGCCGTCGGTGAGGAACATGATTTCCATATCTTCGATGTGCGGGCCCAGTGTGTTCAATGCTTCCAGCCAGGTTTTCATGAAGTATCCGCGCTGTCTGGCGGCCGGGAAAGTAAAGCCGACCACTTCGCCATAGTAGGGCGTGGGCATAAAAATGGACACGAAACTGATCAGATAACCGTTCTCCTCGCATAAAAACATACAGGGAAGGTCGGGATTGAAATTGCCCTCGTTGGTCAGTGTGGGAGTGATGGTGGTGGGTTCCTCGGCACGGCACTGGGAAACCAGCTCCATAACATTTTTAATCTGTTTTTTGTTGAGTTTGTTGACTTTTTTAATAATCATGAAATAATCCTTCTCTCATATAGATTTGTAACTGTCCAGAGCCACTGAACTTTTGCAGTAATTTCTTATCTGGCTATAAGATATCACTCGATGCTGTGTTTCACAGCGAAGTATCTGCAATAACTATATCAAAATTCGTGGCTGTCCGCAACCAGTTCCTTTCGGAGAACGTCTTTATAGAAGTGGTCTGAAAATGTTGCGTCTTCACGTCTTGACACAGTATCATGGCGGGGGTAAAATCAAGGTTGATTAAGGCTGTAAAACAGCAGGACAGACTGTGTTGTAAAGCAGTCTGTATAAAAAGGGAGAATGAAATTATGGCAGACAGGTTATTGAAACGAAGTGAGATCAGGACAGGGGATACATGGAAGCTGGAGGATTACTTTGCTTCCGATGAATTGTGGAAGGAAGCATGCGAACAGGTGGAGAAACAGATTCCCGAATATCGGAAATACTGCGGGCATCTGGCGGATTCTGCGGATGTTCTGTATGAATGTCTGCGGTTTGATGATGAATTGTGCGAATTCCTGGAACGGGTATACTGCTATGCGCATCAGAAACAGGATCAGGATACTACCGAGGGAATCTACCAGGAATTTTACGGGAAAGCCTTTGATCTGTATACGGCAATGGCTTCAGAGTCCTCTTTTATTGCAGTGGAGATTACTGCCATGGGATGGGACCGAATTCGTACCATGATAGAAGAAAAGCCGGAACTGGAGGTTTACGAAAGGGTATTTGAACTGATTCTTCGGAAGGAAAAATACATGCGCAGCGACGTGGAGGAGAAACTTCTTGCTCGGGTCGGCTCCGTTACCGGTGCTGCAGGGGATATTTACAGGATGTTCAATAACGCCGATATCAGATTTGCTGATGCTGTGGACAGCCGGGGAGAAAGTCATGGCGTTACACACGGGACATTTGTCCATGTTCTGGAAAGTCAGGACCGCGTGCTTCGCAGATCTGCCTATGAATCAGTTTATACGGCTTACGGCAATTACCGCAATACACTGGCGGCTATGCTGCAGGCCAAGTTAAAGGAACACAGCTTTTATGCGCGGACGCGGGGATATGATTCGCCTGTGCAGTATGCGCTGTTTTCCAATGGAATTCCGGTGGAGGTGTATGACAACCTGGTAGAAGCTGTCCATGAAGCGCTGCCGATCATGTATCGCTATGTGGCTCTTCGGAAAAAAATGCTGGGTGTGGAGGAACTGTCTCTTTATGATGTATATGTTCCTGTGGTAAAAGCTCCTGAGAAAAAATATTCATTTGAAGAGGCGAAGGATATCGTTTACAAAGCGCTGGAGCCCATGGGCGAAGAGTACCGCAGCGTTCTGAAGGAAGGATTTGACAACCGCTGGATCGATGTTTATGAGAATGAAGGGAAACGTTCCGGGGCGTACAGTACCAGTTCCTACAGCGTGCATCCTTATGTGCTGCTTAATTACAATGGAAGTCTTGATCATGTGTCGACCCTGGCTCACGAAATGGGACATGCGCTGCATTCCTGGTTTTCCAATCACAACCAGCCCTACAGCTGTGCTTCCTATAAGATATTTGTGGCCGAGGTGGCTTCCACCTGCAATGAGGCGCTGCTGAATCATTATCTGCTGGAACATGCGCAGTCCAAAGAGGAGAAAGCATACATTATCAACAATTATCTGGACAGTTTTAAAGGCACTATATTCCGCCAGACCATGTTTGCGGAGTTTGAAAAGAAGGCCCATGAGATGGTCTGGAATGGAGAGACACTGACAGCAGACAAGCTGTGCGGCATCTATCACCGGCTGAATGAGGATTATTTCGGACCGGATATGCATGTGGATTCATTTATTGATATGGAATGGGCGAGAATTCCTCATTTTTATACACCTTTTTATGTATATCAGTATGCCACCGGATTTACAGCGGCCATTGCTCTCAGCAGCCGGATTCTGAAGCTGGGTGAAGAAGGCGTGGCCGATTATATGAAATTCCTGAAAGGAGGAAATTCTCTGGATCCCATCGATCTTCTGAAACTGGCAGGAGTTGATATGACAGGCAAGGAGCCCATCCGTGAGGCAATGAACGTATTTTCAGGATTGATCGATGAACTGGAAGCGCTGATCAACAGCTGATTTGAGGGGGAAAAAGATGAATTGGTACGAGGCAATCTATATTAGAAAATCGGTTCGTCGTTACAGTAAAAGAGCAGTTCCGCCCGTTCTTTTGAAGCAGATCAGAAATTGTGCGGAGAAAGTGACCCTGCGGCAGGAGGATTCAAAGTGTACGATCAGAATCTACAGCGCCAGAGAGGCTCATCAGAAAATCAGGGGAGTGTTTCGTGTAAGTGCGCCGTATTATATGGCTGTTTTTACGAAAAAGACTGCTTTTTCCATGGTTGATGCAGGCTGTTATGCAGAGCGGCTTGTTCTGTATATGGCTACGAAGGGGCTGGGAACCTGCTATCAGGGCTGCTGCCGGCTGGATCCGTCAGAGATTCCCGAAGGTATGCAGCAGGCCATCATCATTGCCTTCGGATATGCGGAGAAATCACTGGTTCGCAGTACAGAGCATGCAAAACGCCAGCCGCTGAACAAACTGTGTCATTTCAGGGAAAATGCCGACGAAGAGATCAGGTCCATGCTGAAAGCGGCCCGGCTTGCGCCTTCTTCATTTAACCGACAGCCCTGGAGATTTGCCGTATGGTCGGATCACATTGACCTGTATGTGCACAGAGATCCTGTTCTGAAGCATTTTTTCGGAGCAATGCAGCTGATTGATGCAGGAATCGTACTGTGTCATCTGCTGGAAGCGGCAGACGAGCAGTGGTACCCTGTAGAAGTAAAGCGTAATGAAAAGCTGGCGGAGGCTGCTGACCGGCGCCGTGACCGTCAGAATCAGTATATTGCAACGATTCAGAAACAGGTAACTTGTAAAAACGACAGCCTGATTCCTGAAACAAACAGCTTATAACAGTAAGAAAACGACCGCTGTTTCACCGATTATGGTGAAACAGCGGTCGTTTTTTGAGATGATTTATCATATGTGGTTTGATTCCGGAGAAGGATAGTATGCTTTATGAAGGTTCTTCTGCCGGTTCTTCATATTCTGCTCTGAATCCGTAGGTACAGCTGCCGGAATAAAGCTCATCATCCCATTCGGCAGTGATTTCCACAATGTAGAAGCGGTCTGCTGCCGGAAGTGTAAAGCTTCCATCTTCCTGAACGGCAATATCGACACAGTGCTGCTGCAGATCTGTGGCCTGCCGGTCGGATGCTGCAAGGCACCGTACGGAAAAGGAATCCGGCTGGACATCACCGAAATCAGGGGTGATGGAACTGCCTCGTTCTAATGTAAGGACCGGCAGATCAGAAGCGGTCCAGATGTAGTTAGCATCGCAGATAGAGGTGGTGGAGGTGGACAGTTCTCCGGTTACATCGTTTTTCCAGGTCCAGTTGTAGCTGTTTTTCAAAACAGAAACGCCGGAAAAAGTACGGTTTTCCTTATCATCAGTTTTTTCAACATCATCAGCTTTTTCACCTTCGGCAGCTATTTCAATTTCGGCAGTTTCTACGGTTTCGGCGGCATGTTCAGCCGGGTCGTTTTTTTTGACTTCAGAAACAGGAATAGAATCACTTACAGACAGATATAAAGAGGGCGGAGAGGTTGGAATCTGTGTCTCAGCCGCGTCTGCCATGCTGTCTGGTGCCGCCTCTTTGCAGGAAAGACTGCTGTTTTTTGATGAGGATATAAACAGATCCTGCAGAATCCCTGTACGGGAAACACCTGCCAGTACCAGAAGCGTCAGACAGGCTGCTGCAGCCAGCACCGGGGCGGGTGAATGAATCAGCCGTTTTATTCGGCATGATATTGGCCTTTTTTTGGAAAAACCGGAAGCAACAGACTGATGTGCTTCTTCTATGTACTGCGGGTCGATACTGCCGATGGCATCCATTAAAAGATCTGTCTTGCTGAAATCTGTTTCGCTGAAATCTGTTTCGCAGGGATCTGTCCTGTCATTCTTTTTCTGTTCATGATCCGTTATCATAGAATAATTCCCTCGCTTTCCAGATGTTTTTTCAGTTTTTTTCTGGTGCGAAACAGATTGGATTTGATCCGGCTTTCACTGAGATGCAGACTGCCGGCCAGATCACGGACGGAATCGGCGTACCAGTACCGCCTGACAAACAGAATCCGGCTGGTGGAATCCAGACGGGAAAGGAATGAATTGATTGCTTCCGTCAGAATCATAACATCCAGATGATGCTCCACATTATTATGAGACAGTTCTGCCTGAGCAGTGCCGGCAGTGCGGGATAGCAGGGGAGTAGCTTCCGTTTTACTTCTGCAGTCCTGCAGCTCATCGTAGATCAGAGGCATTTCGCCACCTCCTCTTTTTAAAGCGCGGTTTTTCCGGTAATAGTCCAGGGACAGTCTTCGGGTGATCGCACCGAAAAAAGCCGCAAGGTAATCAGGCCTTGCATCGGGCATGGAATTCCATGCCCGAAACCAGGTTTCATTGATGCATTCTTCACAATCCTCCGGATTGCGCAGGATATTCCAGGCAATCTGATGGCAGTATTTTCCATATTGCTCTGCCGAAACGACGATGGCAGAAGGATCACGGGACCAGTAGAGTTCAATAATATCTTTATCGTCCAATTTATTTCCAGACAATTGTTTTTTCTCCTGACAGTTATGATAAGCTGTTGAACAGCGGCGCTGATTTTAATGATAATTCATAATTGCCTGAAAAGCAATTGTGATTTCAGGTTTTTTAATTGACGGATGACAGGTTGGTGACGGTTCCCATGAAGACCGGCATACCCGTTTCCTGCTCAATGATCAGATAGAGGAAAGGACGGGTCAGCTGGACGCTTCTGGTATTTAACATACAGGATTCCTTGGCTATTTCCATAACAGTTGCAGCACCGGCACGGGTACCGTTTCCGTCTACCGATATGGTGGTTTTGTGGAGAACTCTGGAAATAAAAATTCCGGACAGATCAGGACAGCTTCCCAGCGTGCTGAAATCGGCTTTTTTGCTGTCAAATGGAAGTTCCATTCCCATATGTATCAGAATTTCTGATAATTCCGTATCATATTCGGCTGAAAAACGGGGAAGGCAGGTTTCCACTGTTTCATCAGATGGATTGGACAGAGTCTGATGGAGGCTGTCGCCTGTCAGACCGGCCAGAAAATCATCCAGAGAGAGACCTTCATCCGGCAGCAGGGCAGCAAAAGAATACCCCTGCTTATAGGGCTTTATGAAGCCTGCGGCATGATCCATCTGCAGATACCGGCTTTCTTCCGAATACATCATGGATACCTGCGAAGAAGTACCATTTTCATTGGTAAATTCTCCGTCACGGATATCGTGCTCATAGTAGGGCGAAGCCCATGCGGCGTCAAATGCCAGAGCGTTGATCAGGTACATCACCGTATCATCGGGAATCTGATCCAGAATGGATGGAATCATCTGTTCTGTGTGTTGGGCAACCCAGCTGTTGATATCGGATAATGTCCCGTTGTCGAAAGGGGCCTTATAAATGTCAGCCTGATAGTAATCTGCATTGGTCTGAAGAAAACCGGTGTTTACCTGAAATTCATGCTGATCATCGAGAAACCAGATGGAATTGGCCTGCAGCAGCCGGGAATCCGGGTCAGAAGGAAGCTGGTTCAGCAGAGAACTCATATTGCGGTTAAAATCTTCCATGGTGAAAGACGCAGCAGAATCCCCGCAGAGGAGATCAAGCATCTGCTTCTGTGTTTCGCCTGCCGCACCGTTGGCAGTCATGGAAAGTGCTGTCATGACGGAAAGGGGTGAAATCATCATGTTGTCTTTTTTATCATCCGCAGCACTCTGCCGGAACAGGCGAAGGGAAAAATCGGTACACAGCTGCTGAAATTTTCTGCTGACATCTGCATTTTTCTCATCAGTACGCTGAGAAGAATAGCCGGACATCAGATCGATGGGCTTTCTCGCGGGATTGCTGCCGGCGTCTGAAACGGGACTGTCAGATGCCGGGGAAGAGGAAGATTCATCCCTGCTGGTAATACCGGTATCTGTCTCATTGCCGGGAACACCGGAACTTCTGGCATTGCAGCCCGTCTGGCTCAGGAAAAGACAGACGCAAAGAGAAAGACTGAAAATACGTTTTAATAAATTTTTCATATCACACCTCCATGGATAAAGTTACATTATCATCAGAATAAGATTAAAAGGTTTCTACCATATAAGACGGAAAAAGAACGGTCGGGTTGCATGCAGCAATCTGTATTCTGCCTGACTATCTTTATATTTCAGGCGAAGTCTGAACAGTAATAAAAAAAGTTGTTGACAGATTCCGGAATCTGTAGTATAGTATTATTCGTTCGAGAGAACAGTTGATAAGTTCGCAGGAGATGCGCGAGTGGCTCAGTGGTGGAGTATCGCCTTGCCAAGGCGAGGGTCGCGGGTTCGAATCCCGTCTCGCGATTACAAAAAAAGAGGATATGCGTTGCATATCCTCTTTTTTTTGTAAGCGCGGAGGTCATCGAACAAAGCTTTTCAGTCTATAGATAACGGGAGTCTGAAAAGCTTTGTTCGAATGACCTCGACCTCACGAAGTGAGGTCTGGGTCAGACCCTCCCGTTTCGCGATGACCGAAGTGAGTCCAGGGTCAGACCCTCCCGTCTCGCACGTTTTTGAAGAACCATCCAACAAAAAAGACAGCCTGGCTAAAGCTGTCTTTTTTGTTGGATCTCCGGTTGGTCAGACCGGAATGCGAATAAGGATACAAAAAGGATAACAATCCAAAAAGGATTGCACAATCTATGGATAAGGGATTATCCCTTGTAATTATAAATATTAAGATTGCATGTTTTTATGTATTTTTTTCTTTATACATATTATATCATAAAAATAAAATTATGGAAATGAATAATAATATGGAATAATATTAGAAAAATTGATATAATACAAGGGTCAACAGGCGATGACTGCGGAAAGGGGAGAAGATTGTGGATCTGAAAAAGTATGAGGTTTTTGTGAAAACGGTTGAATGTGGAAGTCTTTCGGAGGCTGCAAGACTGCTGGGATATACGCAGTCCAATGTGACGCATATGATACAGGGACTGGAAGCTTATTTTGGTTTTTCTCTGATGCTGCGAAATAAAGGCGGTATTATGCTGACGGAGAACGGAAAGAAGATTCTTCCGTATATGGAAAAGGTTCTGGAGGATGACCGTCATATGATGCAGGTGGTGGAAGAAATCAATGGTCTGGAAATCGGTGTGCTTCGTATTGGAAGCTTTGCCAGCGTGGCAATCCAGTGGCTGCCGGAATGCATTCAGCGATTTAACCGGGATTTCCCGGGGATTCAGATCGAACTGTTCGACTATGACCCGTCCGAAATTGAAAATCATCTGCTGGAAGGCAAGCTGGATATCGGATTTCTGACTGAAACGGACAACCTGAAAGTTGATTTTCTTCCACTTTATAAAGATGAAATGAAAGCGATTCTGCCAAATGAAGCGCCTTATTCCGAGATGGAAAACTATCCTGTAAATAGATATGAAACAGACCCTTTCATATTTCCTACGCAGGGACTGGACTGGGACGTAAACAATATTATCAAAAAAGAAAAACTGCTTCCCAATAAAGCCTATTATGTACACGGAGACGATGCAATCATCGCCATGGTACAGCACGGGCTCGGCGTAGGACTGATGCCGGATCTGTTCCTGCAGGAACGCAATCTGTCCCTGCTGGTAAAAAGCCTGGAGCCGCGGCATTACAGAATCATTGGCATGGGATACTCCAGATACATGACAAACAGGAGAATCGTACGAAAATTCACCGAATACCTGCTTCGGGTAGTAGAAGACAAATGCGGCAGCACATTGAAATAAAAGCCCGAAGTGCTGCGGCAAAAACCTTCGCGCGCGAGACGGGAGGGTCTGACCCGGGACTCAACAAAAAAGAAGATGGTTACGTTGTAACCATCTTCTTTTTTGTTAAGCGCGAGACGGGATTCGAACCCGCGACCCTCGCCTTGGCAAGGCGATACTCCACCACTGAGCCACTCGCGCATCTCATATCTGTCGATTACTCTCTCGAACGAAATATATCATACTACATTTTCAGCAGTCTGTCAACAACTTTTTAAAAGTTTTCCGATTCTCTGTACTTCGCTGGTGTCATGCCGTATTTTTCTGAGAATATTTTATAAAAATATCCTTTATTATGGTAGCCGACCTGTTCTGCGATGTCGGATACGCTGCGTTCTGTGTGGAGCAGCAGATGTTCGGCTTTTTTCAGGCGGATATCCTGCAGGTAAGCGGAATAGGTAAGGCCGGTTTTTTTCTTGATGAGCCGGTTGAAGTAATCTTCCTGAAAATGGAATACTTCCATTAATTCCTGGATTGTTATGGTCTGATAATGGGTCTGGATGTAATTGCAGATTTCTTCGAAAACAATCCAGTTCATGGTTTTCTGCTGTTCTCTGGACAGGGAGAATTCATAATCAGTGCTCAGCAGCCGGAAAATGCGCAGAAGAAGCCCTTTGCACAGATAGAAGGAACCGGTTTGGGGGGTGTATAGTTCCGATAAGAGCAGAGAGATGCAGGTCTCCATTTTCTCTCTTGCGCCGGCAGCAGGTCGGAAATGGATATACTGCTGCAGATTTTTCTGCTTCATCAGAGCTGTCTGCAAAAAGGAGATGATTTTCTTGGTAGAAACATTCTCATCAGCGATTTCCCTGAACATCTCATTGTCGATACCGAAAAAAACAACGGTGGCGGGCTGGTCCAGGAGATAGTCCTGATGGATGCAGTTTTTGTCGATGAGATAAAAGTCTCCTTCCTGGAAAATGATATCTTTTTCGCAGATGCGCTGCCTGAAGGAGCCACGAACCACATAGCCCAGTTCAATGTAATCGTGGGTGTGGCGCTGGGTTTTATCCCCGTTTTTGAAGTGAAAGCGATAGCAGAACTTTTCAGGAGAAGGATACATGGAGGCACTGAGGTATTCATGTCCGTCAAAATTCCAGCACAGGAAAAAGATCCGTTCCGCAGACAGCAGGGGATATACCTTGACTTCTTTTACTGATTTTGAATATTCGGGGCATATAAGCCGGGTGCTGAGATGATGATTCGGGTCCAGCTGTCTGCAGTCTGACCCGGTAATCTGCCTGCATTGTTCTGATAAATTCACGATTCAAATCCTCCGCAATCTGCTCTGATATATCATGTAATGATTTTGTACATTATCTGCAATGATTCTGTATCTACATCCTGAACAGTGTCTCTGATTTGAATTATATCATATTTTTTCAGAAAGACAATCACAAACTGGTCGGAATAGGTAACTTTCCGCAAGGAAATAGTAAGCTTATGAAATTGCTGTGAATCCGGAAATTGTATAAAATGGAACCATACAGAAACTTATAAAAAATTCTTAAAGATTTCATATTTATGACTGCAGTTCATTCGTCTCTGAACGGCAGTCCGATTATCAGGAAAGTGAGGAAAACAACATGTTAAAGAAGAAAAATTACAAATTCTGGTTTTGCACCGGTTCACAGGATTTATACGGTGATGAATGTCTGGCACATGTAGCAGAGCATTCCAGAATCATTGTAGGCAGATTAAATGAATCCGGTCTGCTCCCCTATGAAGTTGTATGGAAACCTACGCTGATCACCAATGAACTGATCCGCAGAACCTTCAACGAAGCCAATACCGATGAAGAATGCGCCGGTGTAATCACATGGATGCATACCTTTTCTCCTGCAAAATCATGGATCATCGGTTTACAGGAATACAGAAAACCTCTGCTTCATTTACATACACAGTTTAATGAAGAAATTCCCTACGATTCCATCGATATGGATTTCATGAACGAAAATCAGTCTGCTCACGGTGACAGAGAGTACGGTCACATTGTTTCCAGAATGGGCATCGAAAGAAAGGTTGTTGTGGGCCACTGGGCTGACGAGGCTGTTCAGAAGCGCATCGCTTCCTGGATGAGAACTGCTGTAGGTATCATCGAAAGCAGTCACATCCGTGTTATGCGTGTTGCCGACAACATGAGAAACGTAGCCGTAACAGAAGGCGATAAGGTGGAAGCACAGCTGAAATTCGGCTGGGAAGTGGATACTTATCCGGTAAATGAAATTGCAGAATGTGTTGACAGCGTTTCACAGTCCGATACCATGGCTCTGGTTGATGAATATTATGAGAAATACGATATCCTGCTGGAAGGCAGAGATCCGGAAGAATTCAAGCGCCACGTTGCTGTACAGGCACAGATCGAGCTTGGTTTTGAACGTTTCCTGGAAGAAAAGAACTACCATGCCATCGTAACACATTTCGGTGATCTCGGTTCTTTAAAACAGCTGCCCGGGCTGGCAATCCAGAGACTGATGCAGAAGGGATACGGCTTCGGCGCTGAAGGCGACTGGAAGGTAGCTGCCATGGTAAGACTGATGAAGATCATGACAGAAGACATGAAGGATGCAAAGGGCACTTCCATGCTGGAGGATTACACCTACAACTTTGTAAAAGGCAAAGAAGGCATTTTACAGGCGCATATGCTGGAAATCTGCCCTTCCATCGCAGAAGGCCCCATCAGCATCAAGTGTCAGCCCCTGTCCATG
>JALFLM010000153.1 GCA_022774705.1 Lachnospiraceae bacterium
GAGCAGATCGATCAGTGGGTATACGAGCAGACCATGCGTTACGGTGCCGTGCCGGCGCCGCTGAATTATCAGGGATTTCCGAAAAGTGTGTGCACTTCAGTCAATGATCAGGTGTGCCACGGTATTCCTTCGCCTGATGAGGTGCTTCGGGAGGGAGATATTATCAATGTGGATGTGTCCACGATTTACAACGGGTATTTTTCCGACTCCTCCCGTATGTTCTGCATCGGAGAGGTTTCACCGGAGAAGAAACGGCTGGTGGATATTACGAAGGAGAGTCTTTCCGTTGGCCTTGAGCAGGTAAAGCCCTGGGGATTTCTGGGGGATATGGGTCAGGCGATTCATGATTTCGCTGTTGACAACGGATACAGTGTGGTCAGGCAGATCGGCGGCCATGGCGTGGGACTGGAATTTCATGAAGATCCCTGGGTCAGCTACGTATCGGAAAAGGGAACGGAGATGGTGATGGCTCCGGGTATGGTATTTACCATTGAACCCATGATCAACATGGGCGGCGATGAGATTTTCGTGGATGAGGAGAACGGCTGGACAGTTTACACGGAGGACGGGCTGCCGTCTGCCCAGTGGGAAATTCAGGTTCTGATTACGGAAAACGGATACGAAATACTTGCATATTAAAAACGTGAGACTGCAGGTATAAGACTGTCGGATGCAGGTTGTCGGATGCAAAATTATCAGAAAATAGTATAATATTTTCAGATATTATATAAAAATTTTAGGGGGCGATGATAAAAATGTATTGCAATATAACCCAAAATGTGCATAATAAAAGGAGGAGCATAAATTGCTCTGACGACGAATCCGGTATCTGTTCAACCATGTATGAGCGATTCAGGACAGAGTGAAACAGATATTGATGGAATACTGTTCAGGCCGGAGACTGACGCTGGACAGGTATATCGTTTATATGATTTTCCAGGAGGTAATGGAATGAAGAAATTTATATGTACGGTTTGTGGTTATGTTCATGAAGGTGAAACCGCACCGGAAGTATGCCCCGTCTGCAAGCAGCCGGCATCCAAATTTAAAGAAGTGACAGTACCGGCGTCCAATCCCTATGCAGGAACCAAGACAGAAAAGAATCTCTGGGAAGCATTTGCAGGCGAATCTCAGGCAAGAAACAAGTACACATATTTTGCATCCGTAGCAAAGAAAGCCGGATATGAACAGATCGCAGAACTGTTCCTCAAGACTGCTGAGAATGAAAAGGAGCATGCTAAGCTGTGGTTCAAGGCACTGGGACAGATTGGTGATACTGCTGAGAATCTGCTTCATGCAGCAGAAGGTGAGAATGAAGAGTGGACAGATATGTATGTCCGTATGGCAAAAGACGCAGAAGAAGAAGGCTTTACCGAATTGGCAGAACAGTTCAGAGGTGTGGCAGCCATCGAAAAACAGCATGAAGAAAGATACCGCACACTTCTCAACAATGTGGAGACAAAACAGGTATTTGAAAAGAGCGGAGTATCCATCTGGGAATGCCGCAACTGCGGTCATGTGGTAGTCGGAACGAAAGCACCGGAGGTATGCCCCATATGCAAGCATCCGCAGAGCTACTTTGAAATAAGAAAAGAGAACTACTAAAAAGAAATATTAAAAAAATAATTAAAAAGAAATGACAGAATCTGATGTCTGACATGATATTCATGACAGATATACTTCAAAAGAGCATGTATCATCTTTGAAAAGGTGGTACATGTTTTTTGGTTTGATAGAGTGCTTCCGGGAACTGAACTGTTTCTGAAGCAGGTTTATTTCAAAAAATAGAGCAGATTGTCTGAAAATGTATGGAAAAACAGTGAAATTCTGTCTTGTTTTTTGCTTTTGTGTAACTATAATAGAGCCTGTACAGCAATTATATATTTTTCACCCAAATCCGTTGAAGAGAACAATGCCGTATTCGTGCTGACAGTGCAGAGAGTCTGTATATGGTGTGAGCAGATCTGTCGAAGAATGTGGATATCATCTTGAAGGAGCAGGTCGAAGCTCAGTAGGCCGCGCCGGTATCCCCCGTTAAAAGGAAAGCGTATGCAGTACGTGAAGTGTTGTGAAGTATTTTCACAGAATCAGGGTGGTAACGCGGATTATATTCGTCCCTGCCGGATAGTTTCGACTATCTGACAGGGACTTTTTTGGCTAAAATATTAAAACTGTTCAGAGCCCACCTCGAAAACACGGTGTGTTTCCTCGGTGCGGCGTATCCGCCAAATAGATTTGTACGAAAAAGTGCTCATGAATGCAAACATTCGTCGCACTTTTTGTACAAATCTGCCTGGCTCTGAACAGTTACAAAATTGCTGTTTGAAGGAGGTTCTATCATGAAAACATTACAAAAAGTAAGTAAATTTTTATCAGATTACACATCCATTGTGGTGATTGCTGTAGCGGTTATCACATTTCTGGTTCCGGCCATGATGACATGGGTCAACCAGCTTCTGTTCATGGATCCGGTGGGCAATAAATTCACCAGCCAGTCCGTTATCATCGGTGTAATCATGTTCAGCATGGGCCTGACGCTGACGACACAGGATTTTAAAATTCTGGCTCAGAGACCGCTTGATATCTGTATTGGTGCTGTTGCGCAGTATCTGATCATGCCTTTTCTGGCATTTGGTATCACCCGTCTGTTTCATCTGCCTGATGCTATTGCACTGGGATTAATTCTGGTGGGATGCTGTCCCGGCGGTGTTTCTTCTAACATTATGTCCTACCTCTGCGGGGGAGATGTAGCATTTTCTGTTGGAATGACTACGGTATCCACGCTGCTGTCGCCTGTTATGACACCCCTGCTGGTATCTTTTCTTGCCAGCGGTACAAAGATTGCCGTAAAAGGCCTTCCCATGTTTGTTTCCATTATCGAAACAGTAATTTTTCCCATTGCCATCGGCTTTGTATTGAATTATTTCTTTGGAAAGAAAAAGGTATTTCAGGAGATACAGAGGGTGATGCCCGGGATTGCCGTTCTCGGACTGGCCTGTGTTGTCGGCGGTGTGATTTCATCTCAGGGATCAAAGTTCTTTACTTCGGGTGCTGTCATTTTTGCAGCTGTTCTTCTTCATAACAGTCTGGGTTATCTGCTGGGTTACACTGCAGGTAAACTTACCGGCATGAATACAGCCAAGAAGAGAACGATTTCCATCGAAGTCGGTATGCAGAATGCAGGTCTTGCCACTAACCTGGCAACCACAACGGCCCAGTTTGCAGCAGCTCCGGAATCCGCAGTAATCTGTGCGGTATCCTGCGTATGGCATTCTATATCCGGTACTCTGCTGGCAGGCTTCTTTGCCGGTCTTGATAAGAAAAAAGGCTGTCGTTCAGATGCTGCCTGAGAAAACGGAAAACAGTTTCAGACTGTATCATTCTCCCAGATTTCCAGAGTTTTGATCAGTTTTCTTTTCTGCTGTGCGCTCAGAATGGATATTTTTTCCAGAAGCTCGTTGTCGAGAGCTGTTTTCTCATACTCCGGTTCAATCTGGCCGACCAGAGAATCCAGTGTAATCCCGGATAATCTGGCGTAATAGGTCAGCATACGCAGAGACATGGCTGTACGGTTATTTTCTACATTACTGATGTACCCGGGCGTAACATGCAGCGCTTTGGCCACCTGATTCTGGGTCAGACCCATCTGGAGCCGCAATTCCTTCACGCGGGCTCCCAGTTTTTCATTATCAAACTTATCCATAAAAATCCTCCATAAGGGTTGGGGTTACAATTCGGGCTTCGTCCGGAAATATGATGCAGTGAGGCAGAAGTCTGAATTGCAACCAGTTGTATCTTTCCGGCTATTGTGGTAAAGTGATTTTATCAGCGCGGAGTGAATCACAGATATGATATATACAGATATAGTATATACTGATAAAAGTATACTATGAATATTTTTGAAAATAAATTCATTAATAGTATGAAAAATATTCTGACGATATTCAATAGAAGGTATTTGTCTGGATGCCGCCTGCAGTACGGCTGCCGGGCACGGGACTGCGGGATTCCGGCGCGGTGATTCTGCCGGGGGTGACTATTGGAGATAATACCGGATGAGCCGGTTTGATTACGGATATAAACCATAAAAAGACCCTGCGGCATCGGGAGAATGATAAAATTCTCCGGTGCTGCAGGGTCTTTTTGGACAGGTACAGTGTAATCTGCTGTACCGATTAATCCGGTTGCTCAGGTATATCAGCCAATGGGATCGAAATCAGCTGCGCCGTGTTTGCACAGAGGGCAGATGTAGTCTTCAGGCAGTTCTTCGCCTTCGTATACATAACCGCAGATACGGCAAACAAAGCCTTTCTTGCCTTCTGTCTCCGGTTTCGGCTTTACATTGTTCTGGTAGTAGGTGTAGGTCATGGTTTCTGTGCTGGAAATTACTCTTGCCTCTGTAATGCTGCAGATGAACATGCCGTGGGTGCCCATATCGATATAATCTTCCACCTTCAGTGACATGAAGGAGTTGATATATCTGGGCAGGAAGATCAGGCCGTTGTCGGAACGAAGCGGTGTGCAGCCTGCAAATTTGTCCACATTTCTGCCGCTCTGAAAACCGAAGTTTTCAAATACGCTGAAAGGTGCGTCAACAGACAGACAGTTTACATTCATGATACCGGTCTGCTTGATCACATGGTGAGAGTAGTTGGCCTTGTTGATGGTTACGGCAACACGGTTCGGTGTGCTGGTCAGCTGTGTAACGGTGTTGACGATGAGGCCGTTGTCCTTCTTGCCGTCATTGGATGTAACAACGTACAGACCGTATCCGATGTTGAACAGTGCGTTCAGATCGTTCTTGTTGGCAGTTGCGTCCTGCTGTGCCAGATAATCACGGCAGAGTTCGTTGGCCATTGCTTCGATCTGTTCGCGGCTTTCTTCAGACAGAGCAGACTTGATGGTAACGTTGTTTTCCGTAAAGTGCAGCTTCTGGGAACCTTCGAACATGTTCTTCATGGTCTTGATTGCCATGGGTGCCCAGGAACCGTTCTCCATCATGGCGATGGTGCGGTTCTGGTAGTTGCGCTCGGTCAGATGCTCAATGAAGTCACGCATGAAGGGGAAAATACCTGCGTTGTAGGTTGTGGTAGCCAGTACCAGTTTGCTGTAACGGAATGCATCTTCCACTGCTTCTGCCATATCACAGCGGGCCAGGTCATTGACAACAACCTTGGGGCAGCCTTTGGCACGCAGCTTGTCTGCCAGAAGTTCAACCGCTTTTTTGGTGTGGCCGTAAACAGAAGTATAGGCGATCACGATGCCTTCTTCTTCTACTGCGTAGGAAGACCAGATATTGTACAGGTTCAGGTAGTAGCCCAGATTTTCCTTCAGGATCGGTCCGTGCAGAGGGCAGATGGTCTGGATATCCAGTGTGGCAGCCTTCTTCAGCAGGTTCTGAACCTGTTTGCCGTACTTGCCTACGATACCGATATAGTAGCGGCGTGCTTCACATGCCCAGTCTTCTTCCACGTCCAGAGCGCCGAATTTGCCGAAGCCGTCAGCGGAGAAAAGAACTTTGTCGTAAGCATCATAGGTAACCATAACTTCAGGCCAGTGAACCATGGGTGCAGCTACAAATGCCAGAGTGTGTTTGCCAAGGCTGAGTGTGTCACCTTCCTTGATAACAATCTGTCTGTCTGCAAAATCGGTTCCGAAGAACTGTTTCATCATGGTAAATGCCTTTGCAGAAGAAACGATGGTCGTTTCGGTGTAGACATTCATGAAATTGGCGATATTGGCCGCATGGTCGGGCTCCATATGCTGAACAATCAGATAATCAGGACGGCGGGAACCCAGTACATTCTGAAGGTTATCCAGCCATTCATGCTTGAAATGCTGATCAACGGTATCCATAACGGCAATCTTGTCGTCCATGATAACGTAAGAATTGTATGCCATACCGTTTTCAACAACGTACTGTCCCTCGAACAGGTCTACTTCGTGGTCGTTGACACCAACGTATTTAATATCGTTTGTAATTTCCATTTCCGTTCACTCCTTTTTGAAAAATAATAAAGATATCCGGCAGATAATACTGCTGGCCGGACAAAAATGGTTTGTAATATCCGCAGCGTTGCAAATACTGGACTCATTATATCATACTTTTGGAATAAAGATATAGCTTTTATACAAATTCTATGTTTTTTTTCCAGTGTAAACGGGCATTTTTTTGTATATTTTTTTCTGGTCAACAGAACCGGTATCTGATAGGATATATGGGAAAGCGGACAGAAAGCCGCGCTGGAGGTGATTTTATGACAAAGGAAGAACTGACGCTGGAGGTAATAGAACGTCTGAAAAAGGAATATCCCGATGCGGGATGTACGCTGGATTATGATCAGGCCTGGAAGCTTCTGGTCAGTGTGAGGCTGGCAGCTCAGTGTACGGATGCCCGTGTCAATGTGGTCGTTGGGGATCTGTATGCAAAGTATCCGGATATCAGTGCACTGGCCGATGCGGATGTGGAGGATATTGAGCGGATCGTACGTCCCTGCGGGCTGGGAAAAAGCAAGGCCAGAGATATCAGCGCCTGTATGAAGATGCTGAGGGACGAATACGGTGGAAAAATTCCGAAGGATTTCAATAAGATTCTGAAGCTGCCCGGGGTTGGGAGGAAAAGTGCAAATCTGATCATGGGTGATGTATTTGGTGAACCGGCCATCGTTACGGATACCCACTGTATTCGTCTGGTGAACCGGATCGGTCTGGTAGACGGTATGAAAGAACCGAAAAAGGTGGAGATGGCTCTGTGGAAGCTGGTCCCGCCCGAAGAAGGCAGTGATTTCTGCCACAGACTGGTATATCACGGGAGAGATGTCTGCACAGCGAGGACAAAACCCCACTGTGAACGCTGCTGTCTGCAGGATATCTGCGGAAAAAACGGCGTATAAAGTTTAATCTTTTCTTAAAATCGTGAGGTTGCTCTTGCGCAGGAATAGATGCCCTGATATACTATGCATTATCGGAAGAATCCCGGTCCGGCGGCAGAACAGGGGGCTGCAGCAGGAGGACAGGGATTCTTTCTGAAAGGAAACTGTATGTAGGATTTCGGACAGAAGGATGAAGGGGAGAATTTCTGAAGCGATTTATGAATAAAGATAAAAAATTACCGGTGATGATTCGGTCGATCATACCGCGGGACAGGCTTGTGCCGCTGATTCTGACACTGAGTGTCAATATGGCCGTTTACGCCGGTGCGAGGATGATTGCGGGAGACTGGTACCATTACAATATAGAGACTTCTCTTGACAGGATGATACCGTTCTGGCCGCCGTCCGCGGCAATATACCTGGGATGCTATATTTTCTGGGTGGTTAATTACATACTGATTGCCAGGCAGGAGAAGCGGAAAGTGTGTCAGTTTTTTGCTGGTGATGTTCTTTCCAGATTGATCTGTCTGGCTTTTTTCCTGTTGTTTCCAACCACCAATACGCGGCCTGCCGTGGAAAGTACAGGATTCTGGAATCTGGTGATGCGGCTGATCTATGAAGTGGATGCGCCGGATAATCTGTTTCCATCGATTCACTGTCTGGTCAGCTGGCTGTGCTATATCGGAATCAGAGACTGCAGGAATATTTCCGGCCGCTACCGGAGATTTTCCTGTGTGATGGCGGTTCTGGTCTGTATTTCCACACTGACAACGAAGCAGCATGTCATTGTGGATGCGGCGGGAGGAATCTTTCTGGCGGAGCTTTGCCTGCGCCTGGGACGAAGCCGGGTTGTGTACAGGACCTATGAGAAACTGACAGACCGGATCAACGGGATGATTTTTGGAGACAGAGGGGAGGATGACCATGCAGAACAGAAAGAAAGTGCTGTTTAATACGGTTTTTCTGTTTACTGTATTTGGCCTGACTCTGTACGGCGTTTTTTACGGTGAAGATCTGGGTACCATGCTGGAGACCATTGAAAGTGTGGATGCCCTGTGGCTGATTCCCGGAATCTGTCTGGTGGTCTTTTTTATCTGGTGTGAATCCATCATTATCTGGTACATGATGCGTTCTTTCCGGATCCGACTGAAAAAACGGATATGCTTTCTTTTTTCATCCGTGGGCTTTTTTTTCAGCTGTGTTACTCCGTCGGCCACCGGCGGTCAGCCCATGCAGATCTACTATATGAAAAAAGAGAAAATTCCCATACCCGTGTCAACGGTGATCCTGATGATCGTTACGATTACATATAAACTGGTTCTTGTGGTGATCGGGCTGGGAATCCTGCTGTTGGGCCGGGATTTTCTTCACCGTTACCTGGAGGGGATTCTGCCGGTTTTCTATCTTGGGCTTGGATTGAATATTTTCTGCGTTTCTTTTATGACAATTCTTGTTTTCCATCCGGTATTTGCCGAGAAGATTCTTCATGCAGGGAGAAATCTGCTGGAAAGGCTTCGTCTGATCAGACATAAAAAAGAGAGGATTGAAAAACTGCAGAAATCCATGGAGGCTTATAGAGAAACTGCTGCTTATCTGGGAGCCCATAAGCATGTGCTGGCCCATGTGATTCTGGTAACATTTGTACAGAGAATTGCATTGTTCGCCGTTACCGGATGTGTGTACGCGGCATTTCATTTATCGGGGACTTCCATGTGGGATGTAATTCTTCTTCAGGCAGTGATTTCCGTTTCTGTGGATATGCTTCCGCTGCCGGGAGGGATGGGGATCAGTGAAAAACTGTTCCTGATCATATTTGTTCCGGTGTTTGGAAGTCTGACTCTGTCGGCTATGGTTCTTTCCAGGGGACTGGGCTACTACAGCCAGCTGATAATCAGCGCTGTATTTACAATGGTGATGCAGTTCAGGTGCAGAAAGTAAGAAGAAAGAAGAGATAACTGTTCAGAGCCAACCTCGAAAATACTGAACAGTTACAGGAAGAGGAGTTTTAATATGCTGGGATTTTATGATTATACAGTGATACTTACATATATCAGTTTTGCCAGTGCGGTGTCGGGTATTTTTCTGGCATCTGCTGCGCATCTCAGGATGGCGGTGTTCTGTCTGGCGCTGTCAGGGCTGTGTGATATGTTTGACGGGAAGGTTGCAAGGACGAAAAAGAACCGGACAGATGATGAGAAAAGCTTTGGGATTCAGATCGACTCCCTGTGTGATATGGTCTGCTTCGGGGTTCTGCCCATTGTCATCTGCTACAAGCTGGGCATGAAACATATTTACAGTATGGTGATTCTGATCTTTTACGGACTGGCGGGCCTGATCCGTCTGGCTTATTTTAATGTTACAGAGATGAAACGCCAGGAAGAAAGCGATGAAGCAAGAAAATATTATCAGGGACTGCCCATTACTTCCATGGCAATTGCACTGCCTGTTTTCTTTGTGCTGTCACCGCTGATCCGCAATGTACAGGTGCGTCTGTGCGTGCTGCATGTGCTGGTTGCAGCGGTGGGGCTTCTGTTTATTATCAATTTCAGGCTTCGCAAGCCCTCTCCCAGAGAAGTATTTATTCTGGTGGGAATCGTGGCACTGGCAGTTATTGTGCTCATGTTTGTCTGGGAAGGCTGGCTGTTCTTCCTTCACCGCTATCTGTACCGTTTTCTGGGAAAAACCTTTAAAACAGCGTTTCTGATCGTGGGAGGACTTGCAGTATGAACCGTACAGCAGACCGGAACGGCAATATAAAGGAGGAACATTCCATTCAGGATCGGTTTCTGGAATGGATGTACGGACATGCGGCAGGAAGAATTCTGCTTCGTCCTCTGGTGTGTCCTGCATTTTCCCGGCTGGGCGGTCTGATGCTCAGTACCCGGCTGTCGGCCCTTTTTGTCAGGCCTTTTATCCGCCTGAGCGGGATCGACATGTCCGATTACGAGAAGAGGAAATATACCTCCTACAATGATTTTTTTACCAGGCGGCTGGTTCCCGGTGCCCGCAGCATTGATCAGACTCCGGAACATTTTATCAGTCCCTGCGACAGCAGACTCAGTGTATACCGGATAGGCGGCGGGGAAAACGGCAGAGAGGACAGCGGGAAAAACGGTGAGTACGGCGGACAGTGTGCGGTGCATATCAAATATACCCGCTATACAGTGGCGTCGCTGCTGAAAAGCCGCAGGCTGGCGGCGGAGTATGCGGGAGGTTATCTCTGGGTATTCCGGCTGCGTGTAGATGACTATCACCGGTACAGCTATGTGGATAACGGAACCGTATCGGGCGGCAGCCGGATTCCGGGGGTTTTTCATACGGTAAATCCCGCAGCCAATGATGTCTGTCCCATTTACAAGGAGAACACCAGAGAGTACTCCTTTCTGGAATCGGAACAGTTTGGAACGATTCTGCAGATGGAAGTGGGAGCCCTTCTGGTGGGGAAAATTGAGAACCATCTCCATATCGGTGCGGTCAGCCGGGGGCAGGAAAAAGGGCATTTCGCTTTTGGAGGCTCTACTGTTATTCTTATGACGAAAAAAGGAAAAGTACGTCCTGACCGGGATATTCTGGAAAACTCGAAACAGGGAATTGAAACGCGGGTACTGCTGGGCGAAAAGGTGGGATGCGCAGTTTCGCCCGGAGAGGATGATATTCTGAAGGACAGAAGATAGGACAGGTTTACGCCTGTCCCGTTTTTTTGCCCGGATCTTTCTGACAGATGACGATGGAGAACAGTACAAGCACAACTCCCAGCATTCCGCCTGCAGTCATGGGTTCGCGAAAGACCAGGATGCCCAGCAGTGTAGCAACCACCGGTTCCACGGAAGCGATAATGGAGGCTTTGCTGTTCTCCATGTATTTTAATCCGATGGTATAGGTCAGATAGGGCACAACAGTGCTTGCCAGACCGAATACCAGAGCAAATAAAATTATGGAAACATCTCTGAAAACTATACTTCCCAGCAGTTTCACATCGGTCAGGGGAAGTACACCCACAGAAGCCGCCAGAAAAGTATAAAAAGAAATGGTAAAGGAATCGTATCCCTTTTCGATGGCAAATTTACCGAAGATTGAGTAAAGGGCATAGCCGAATCCGGCGCCCATTCCCACCAGAATTCCGGCAGGGGAAAGGACGTCGCTGCTGCCAGCAATTCCTGTTACCAGCACGCAGCCGAAAAATGTCAGAACCAGAGCAAGTACTTTGATGCCGGTAAACTTTTCGCGAAACAGAAAGCGGGACATGACCATCACCATGGCCGGCGCGGTGTACAGAAGGACTGCTGCCACGGAAAGGGACGTCATGGTAATCGCCTTAAAATAACAGTAATTGAAGAAAACGATACTGCATATCCCGGTTCCCAGAAAACACCAGATGTCTTTCAGGCGAATCTTTAATAATTTCCTGTCATATACAAGTAAAAACAGAAACAGAGCCGCGCAGGTGACTATGGCCCGCAGAGCCACGATCTCAAGAGAAGCAAGTCCTGCATTGTTCAGACGGCGGACGAAAATACCCATGGTGCCCCACAGGATGCCCGCTGTCAGTACAAAAACGGGTGCCAGTTTTCGGATCAGAGTTTTTTCCCGGGGAATGCCGGTGGAAATATTCTGTTTTCTATCAGTTTCTTTTTTCATGTCTTTTTCCGGAATCATTTTGATTTCCTCCCTGAATATACTTTTTGCAGCAGTTTAAAGCCCTGCCATGCTGTTAAAGCCGGATCGGAACTGCTGCGCTTTAAAAAGATGATGACGATTATAACATAAAAACACCGGTTTTGAACAGCAGGTTGCCGATTCCGGTTTTTTATGGCAGTTTATCCTGAATATCAGGACAGGGAAAAACGGCTGACAGATGTGCCTGAATGTGATATGATTGGAGAGTCGTGCGTGATTGGATAGATGCCTGGCTCTGAACAGCTGCAAAAAATCAATTGACAAATCATAATAGTCGGGGTATATTATATCCTATAAAGTCTATATGAAATAAGGTATACAATATCCGGTCGGGCGGTGAATACATATATTTTAAGGGAGTAATCACAATGGAAATGAGTGTGGTGCTGGGACAGCTGCCGCACTGTATGAAGGAGGTCAACAGACTGTTTGGGCTGAATACCGATTTTATGCAGGAAAACCTGTCCCTTTATGTGGAAGCAGCGAAGCTGACGCTGCACATGGCAGTATTCGGAATTATATTTGCCTTAATTGTCGGTCTGATCTGCAGCATGGTCCGTTATTTCAAGGTTCCTGTGCTGTCGCAGATTGCAGGCTGCTATATTGAATTATCAAGAAATACACCGCTTCTGATCCAGCTGTATTTTCTGTATTTCGGTCTTCCGAAGATCGGAATCGTACTCAGTTCGGAGCAGTGCGCCGTTATCGGTCTGGCTTTTCTCGGAGGAAGCTATATGGCGGAGGCCTTTCGGAGCGGTCTCGACAATGTGCCGGGGATTCAGGTGCAATCAGCCATGAGTCTGGGCATGACTCACAGCCAGATTTTCGGGAATATCATCCTGCCTCAGGCGGTATCCAATTCCATTCCCGCATTCTGTGCCAACATTATCTTTCTGATCAAGGAAACTTCCGTATTCAGTGCGGTGGCACTGGCGGATCTGATGTTCGTAACTAAGGATCTGATCGGTATGAATTACAATACGGATGAGGCGCTGTTTATGCTGGTGGCGGCATATCTGATCATTCTGCTGCCAATTTCAATCATCTGTACATTTGTGGAAAGGAAGGTTCGTTATGCAGAATATGGGGTTTGAGGTACTGTTTCGTGGAACCAATTTTCTGAGATTGTGCGGGGGTCTGTGGGTTACCCTGCGTATCGCGCTGATATCCATGATACTGTCCATTCTCCTGGGATTTGTCCTGGGAATGATTATGAATATTCAGAATATCGTTGTGAAGGCTATCTGCAGGTTTTATCTGGAAGTTGTGCGGATCATGCCTCAGCTGGTGCTGCTGTTCCTGGTATATTTCGGGGCTGCAAAACATCTGGGCATGAACCTTTCCGGGGAAAATGCGGCGATTATTGTATTTACCTTCTGGGGGACAGCCGAGATGGGCGATCTGGTCAGAAGTGCGCTGATCGCTATTCCGAAGCACCAGTATGAAAGCGGCTGCGGACTGGGTCTTACAAAGCTGCAGGTTTATATCTACATTATCCTGCCCCAGACTGTTCGCAGGCTGCTGCCTTCCGGAATCAATCTGCTGACCCGTATGATCAAGACCACATCTCTTGTGGCTCTGATCGGCGTTATCGAGGTGGTGAAGGTAGGCAAACAGATCATCGATGCATCCCGCTATACAGATCCGAAGGCCGGTCTGTGGGTATACGGAGCAGTATTTATCATGTATTTTGTAATATGTTTTCCTTTTTCCAGACTTTCCGCAGCGCTGGAGAAGAAATTTGCGAATCAATAGGAGTTAGTCATGGCAGAGACGATATTAGAAGTAGAGCATTTGAAAAAATCTTATGGCAGTCAGGCACTGGTCCTGAATGATATCTCCTTTTCCATTGAAAAAGGAGAGGTTGTAGTAGTTGTAGGTCCTTCCGGCTGCGGCAAAAGTACATTTTTACGATGTCTGAACCGTCTGGAGGATATTAATGAGGGCACCATAAAGCTCCGGGGCGTGAGCTATGAAAAAGAGAAAAAGAAGGTTCATCAGTTCCGCGAAAAGGTGGGAATGGTTTTCCAGAGCTACGATCTTTTTCCCAATATGACGATTATGGGCAATCTTCTTCTGGCCCCCATGAAGGTACAGAAACGGAAAAAAGAGGAAGTGCAGGCAGAGGCGGAGCAGCTGCTTGAGAGAGTCGGCCTGCTGGAGAAAAAGGACAGCTATCCCAGACAGCTGTCGGGCGGCCAGAAGCAGCGTGTGGCCATTGTAAGATCCCTGCTGATGCATCCCGAGGTGCTTCTGCTGGATGAGATCACAGCCGCTCTTGACCCGGAGATGGTAAGAGAGGTGCTGCAGGTTGTTCTGGAGCTTGCGAAATCAGGCATGACCATGGTTATTGTTACCCACGAGATGGAATTTGCCAGAGCTGTTGCTGACAGAGTGATTTTCCTTGACGGGGGTAAGGTGGTGGAAGAAGCCGGTCCGGAAGAATTTTTCAATCATCCGAAGACAGACCGTGCAAAACAGTTTCTGAACAGTTTCCATTATGAAGCTGTTAATGAATAAATATTTTCAACAGAAAGTGAGGAAATGATGATGAAAAAGAAGATGTTAAGTCTGCTGCTGGCCGTTACAATGCTGGCAGGTATTTTTGCAGGCTGCGGCAAAAGCAGTGATGAGGGAAAGGGAGCTGCCGGTAAAGAAACAACAGCCGCTGCAGGAGATGAGGGCGCTGCAGCAGGTCAGGCAAGAAGTCTGGATGAAATTAAGGAATCCGGCAAGATCAAAATAGGTGTATTCAGTGATAAGAACCCCTTCGGATATGTGGATGAAAACGGCGAGATCCAGGGCTATGATGTTTATTTTGCAAAGAGAATCGCAAAAGACCTGCTGGGCAGCGAAGATGCGGTGGAATTTGTTTATGTGGAAGCTGCAAGCCGTGTGGAATATCTGCAGTCCGCAAAGGTTGATGTCATTCTGGCAAACTTTACAGTAACTGACGAGAGAAAGGAAAAGGTAGATTTCGCACTGCCTTACATGAAGGTTGCTCTGGGCGTGGTATCACCTGACAGTGCTCCGATCACCAGTGTGGACGATCTGAAGGATAAAAACCTGATCGTTGTAAAGGGTACCACAGCTGAAACCTATTTTACGGAAAATTATCCCGACCTGAAGCTGACAAAGTTTGATGAATATCAGGAAGCTTACGACGCTCTGCTGGATGGAAGAGGAGACGCATTCTCAACAGATAATACCGAAGTACTGGCATGGGCACGTCAGAACCCCGGATTTACCGTTGGCGTGGAATCCATCGGTAATATCGATACCATCGCTCCTGCTGTACAGAAGGGCAATACAGAGCTGCTGAACTGGCTGAACAGTGAGATTGAATCTCTGGCAGACGAACAGTTTTTCCATGCAGACTTTGATGCAACCTTAAAGGATGTATACGGCGACAGCATTGATCCTGAAAGTCTGGTTGTTGAAGGCGGCGTTGTAGAATAAGGTGAAATTATGACACTTCAGCAGCTGAAATATGTGACCGCAGTGGCGGATGCGGGTTCCATGAATGAGGCGGCCAAGGCCCTTTACGTTTCACAGCCCAGTCTTTCCGGGGCGGTAAAGGAACTGGAAGCGGAGGCGGGAATCGAGATTTTCAAGCGCACCAATAAGGGCGTTCAGCTGACTCCCGAGGGAGAGGAATTCCTGGGATATGCCCGCCAGCTGATGGAGCAGTATCAGCTGATTGAGGACCGTTTTATCAAACGGACCCGGGTAAAAAGCAAGTTCAGCGTTTCCATGCAGCATTATTCTTTTGCTGTAAAGGCATTTGTGGAGCTGGTGAAACAGTACGGCATGGATGAATATGAATTTGCCGTATCCGAGACGAAGACCAGCGAAGTGATTTCGGATGTGAGAAATTTTAAAAGCGAGCTGGGCATTCTGTTTCAGAATGAATTCAACAAAAAGGCGCTTACCAAGATCATGAAAGACAACAATCTGGAATTTCATGCGCTGTTTGATTGCGGAACCTACGTTTATCTCTGGAAAAGTCATCCGCTGGCCGGCCAGCCGGTTATAAATATGGAGGAGCTGCGGGAATATCCCTGCCTGATGTTCGATCAGGGAAGCGACAAGTCCTTTTTCCTGGCGGAAGAGATGATGAGTACCTATGAATACAAACGGGTCATCCGGGCCAATGACCGGGCCACCATGCTGAATCTGATGGTGGGACTGAACGGTTATACCCTGTGTTCGGGCATTATCTGCGAGGAATTGAACGGCAGCGATTATACCGCTGTTCCTCTGGCGGAAAAAGAGATTATGACCATCGGATACATTCAGCGGCGCGGCATGATGCTGAGCCCGCTGGCAGTCCGGTATCTGGAGGAGATCAGAAAGTATGAAACCTGCATTCTGAAGGATTCCCGGGGATAAGGAACAGGAGAATCTGAATAAAGATTCTGACAGGAAAGCAGGTATCTGGATATAGGAACAACCTATAACCAGATACCTGCTTTTTCATATTAGACAAGTAGGGATTATCAGTATATAATAGCCTTGTAATCAGATAGGAAATAAGAAAAACACAGATGCAGACAGATTCCTGTCAGCATCATTCAGAAAAACAAAAACAGAACATAGAAAAGGAGAACAGCATTATGAGCAAGAAAACAAGAGCGGAAAGAAATTTAAGATTTGAAACTTTACAGTTACATGTAGGTCAGGAACAGCCTGATCCGGCTACCGGAGCAAGAGCCGTACCGATTTATCAGACTTCTTCCTATGTATTTAACAATTCTGCTCATGCGGCTGCAAGATTCGGTTTATCGGATCCCGGCAATATCTACGGCAGACTGACCAACCCCACCGAGGATGTATTTGAGCAGCGTATCGCAGCTCTGGAAGGCGGCGTTGCAGCACTGGCAGTTGCTTCCGGTGCAGCAGCCATCACCTATACTATTGAGAATCTGGCACAGGCCGGCGATCACATCGTATCGGCGAAAAACATTTACGGCGGTTCCTTCAATCTGCTGCAGCACACACTGCCTCAGTATGGAATTACTACCACTTTTGTAGATATTTTCAATCTGGATGAGGTTCGCGGAGCGATTCAGGACAATACGAAGGCTCTTTATATCGAAACACTGGGTAATCCCAATTCCGATGTAGTGGATATCGAAGCACTGGCAGCAATTGCTCATGAACATAAGATCCCTCTGGTCGTAGACAATACATTTGCAACCCCTTACCTTGTACGCCCCATCGAATACGGCGCAGATATCGTGGTACATTCCGCAACAAAATTCATCGGCGGACATGGAACAGCCATCGGCGGTGTGATCGTGGACAGCGGTAAATTCGACTGGGAAGCTTCAGGCAAATTCCCGTCACTGACAGAACCCAACCCCAGCTATCACGGCATCAGCTTTATAAAAGCGGTAGGGGCAGCAGCATTTGTTACCAAGATTCGTGCGATCCTGCTGAGAGATACCGGCGCAACCGTTTCTCCGTTCCATTCTTTCCTGTTCCTGCAGGGTCTGGAGACACTGTCTCTCCGTGTGGAACGCCATGTGGAAAATGCGCTGAAGGTGGTAGAATATCTGAACAACCATCCCCAGGTGGAAAAAGTGCATCATCCTTCTGTAACAGATGATCCGGAGCAGCAGAGACTTTACAAAAAATATTTCCCCAACGGCGGAGGCTCCATCTTTACCTTCGAAATCAAAGGCGATTCGCAGAAGGCGCAGGACTTTATCGATAATCTGGAACTGTTCTCCCTGCTGGCCAACGTAGCGGATGTAAAATCACTGGTAATCCATCCTGCAACAACCACACACAGCCAGTGCTCGCCGGAAGAACTGCTGGATCAGGGCATTAAACCCAATACCATCCGTCTTTCCGTCGGAACCGAGAATATTGCGGATATCATCGAAGATCTGGATGAAGCATTCCGTGCAGTAGAAGAGTAATAAAGAAGACTATAACATAGAAAAACCATAATGAAAGCTGTTCATATCCTTTAAACCTTTGTAAAAGGACGAAGGAGTCTGAGAGGAATTTTCCTATTCCCCGAAGACTCCTTCGTCCTTTTTTGCATCTGCTACTGGATTCACCGCCATATCGGTTGTATAATGAAGAAAAACAAGCAGCTGTTCAGAGCAGTCCCTCTGTCCGGACCGGAACAGCTGCCAAATAAAAAGAATGGAGTGAAACATATGAAACCAGAGGCTTATGAACTGGGACACCGGATTGCGGAGGCGGAAAAATAATGATTCAGGTTATATGTTATCTTGTTACGTTTTTCGCCTGTATTCTCGGTACTATCTGCGGTATGGGAGGAGGCATCATCATCAAACCGGCCCTTGATGCCACAGGAGTCATGTCTGTGGCTACAGTTACTTTTCTGTCCGGCTGCACGGTCATTGCCATGTCCTGCTGGAGTGTTGGAAAAACACTGGTGAAAAAAGAGGCGGTTATCGATCTGAAAAATACCGCGGTTCTGGCTGTGGGCGCGGCTGCCGGCGGGCTGGCAGGAAAACAGCTCTATACCATGGTGGCATCGCTTTTTGCGGCTCAGGATACTGCGGGAGGTGTACAGGCCTGCCTTCTGTTTGCCGCAACTCTGCTTACCCTGATTTATACGCTGAATAAGGATAAAATCCGTTCAAAACAGGTGAATTCACCGGCGGTCGGTTTGATCATCGGTGTGCTCCTGGGTCTTCTGGGGGCTTTTCTTGGTATCGGCGGCGGTCCCTTCAATGTGGCTGTACTGTATTATTTCTTTTCCATGCCGGCTAAGAAAGCGGCGCAGAACAGCCTGTTTATCGTGTTTTTCAGCCAGCTGACCAGCACGCTGAAAACGGTTTTATTTGACGGAATTCCTGTATTTGATCTTTACATCCTTCTGGGAATGATCCTTTTGGGCATCGTCGGCAGTGAGACGGGCCGCCGGATCAATCAGAAAATCGACAATCGCCGGGCTACACTTTGCCTGGAGGGTGCCATGCTGCTGATTATGGCCATCAACGTTTATAACATTATCCTTTTCCTTTGATATGCAGTGAGAATATTAAGCTGCAGTGGGAATACCGGATCTCAATGGCATTACTTAACAAAATTGTAAATAAGTCTTAAAAAATGGTAAAATTTATTAATATGTTATCCAGGCCATTGTAAAAAAAAGCGGAAGCGGGTATAATAAGCACGTTCATGCCAATGATAATAATCAGAATGATTGAATAAACAGGAGGAACTGTTATGGCGAATCATAAAGGAACAGAGAAACCGAACATAGTCAGGATCGTGCTGATCGTGCTGGTGATTCTGGCGGGTGTTACCGTATTTGTACTTTCCCTGTCAAAGCCGGAGAAGGATGTGGATCCCGATTTTGATATTACCATTCAGACCGAATCCGATGAGAACCAGACGGAGGAATATGGTGATCTGGAAGATGAATCCAGATCGGACAGCCCCGTCAGCGAGCTGGAATCGCTGAATGTGGATGTATTCAAGGATACCGGCTGGGTACATTATCTGCTGATCGGTCTTGATAACCGTAAAGATACCTTTGAAGGCGGACGAAGCGATGCACTGATGATCTTTTCCGTCAATGAAAAAGACGGCCGGATCGTACTGTCTTCCATGCCCCGTGATACCATGGTATATATCAACGGCAAGGGCTATGACAAGATTACACATACCTATGCCTACGGCAGGGCCAAACTTCTGGTAGAGACGGTTGAGAGAAATTTTGACATTGATATCCGTCATTATTTTACCATTAATTTTGCGGGAATGGAAAAGGTGGTTGACGCACTGGGCGGTGTTCCCATGGAACTGACACAGGCGGAGAGCGATCACATGCTCAGTTTCTTTGAGGTAGGCGGAACAACGGCGGGTATGAACAATCTGACCGGCAAACAGGCGCTGACCTATTGCCGTATCCGTAAGATCGACAGCGATTTCGCCCGTACAGAACGGCAGTACAAGGTTCTGCTGGCTATTTATGACAAAGTCAAAGCCATGTCTCCTGTGAAATATCCCAGTCTGATTACGGCCATGTACGATTATTTCTATACGGACTGTACAGTTGCGGAATGTATCGATATCGGCCAGGCGCTCATGTCCCTTGGTGCGGATTCCATTGAGAATGTGAAGCTGATCAACGAGGAAAGCGGTACGGGCCGCAAGATCAACGGTACCTATTATTTCCTGGTCAACGATATGGAAGAGACCATGAAACAGTGGAGAACGTATATGGGTGTTGGCGATTATACACCTTCCGAAGGCATGGTGGATATTTCCGACTATCTGAAAGAGAATTATTAGATACAGTTTCAACAGAATACAGTTTCATCAGAACTGCCCCATCAGCTGGTTCAGAACCGGCTGGCGGGGCAGTTTTTTGATACAGAAATTACAGAAATGATATTATTTTTTTACAGGAACAACAGTATCTTTACCCCGCTATGGTAGTACTTTACAGTTCTTAAAAGTAAAATAAACCATGTAAATCAAGAAAAAGAGGTATCACTATGGCAGGTCTTACTTTAAGAAATGTTTGCAAAAAGTACGAAAATGGTTTTCAGGCTGTCTCGGATTTCAATCTGGAAATCCGAGACCGGGAATTTATCATTTTCGTTGGTCCTTCAGGGTGCGGCAAATCAACCACTCTTCGGATGATTGCCGGGCTGGAAGATATCACAGATGGTGAATTGTGGATCGGCAATGATCTGGTAAATTACAGGGAGCCGAAAGACCGGGATTTATCCATGGTATTTCAGAATTACGCTTTGTACCCGACAATGACAGTATACGACAACATTGCGTTTTCTCTTCAGGTACGTAAAGTGCCGAAAAAAGAAATTGACAAAAAGGTTCATGAAGTAGCGAAAATTCTGGAAATTGAGCATTTGCTGGATCGAAAGGCATCGGCACTTTCGGGCGGACAGAAGCAGCGTGTTGCAATCGGCAATGCCATTATCCGTAAGCCGAATGCACTTCTCATGGATGAACCCCTGTCCAACCTGGATGCAAAGCTGCGAGCCAAAATGCGGGTGGAGCTGGCAAAACTCCATAAGCGTCTGGAAACCACGATTATCTATGTAACCCATGACCAGACCGAAGCAATGACTCTGGGAGACCGGATTGTAGTTATGAATAAAGGCTTTATTCAGCAGGTGGACACTCCGGCCATGCTGTATGAACATCCGGATAATAAATTTACTGCAGGATTTATTGGCTCCCCTTCCATGAATTTTTTCAAGTTAAATGTCGGCAACAGCAGAATTACTGATGGAATCGAGCTGACAGGCGACAGGATTTCTTTTGGAGAGATGACAGGATATAAAGCACGGATTCTGAAAAAACAGTATATGGTGCGTCAGGTAATTATGGGAATCCGTCCGGAACATATCTATACAGAGGATGTGTATGAAGCGAAAGAGGATAAAAACAATCTGGTGCTGATTCCGGTAACCATTGAAGCACAGGAGCTGCTGGGGGCAGAAAGCATTTTGTATTTCCGTCTGAATGGGGAGCGGTACTGTGCAAGGGCAGCTGCACACTGCCGGGTTGAGGCAGGTGATCAGCTGAAGCTGGCATTTGATCTGAATAAAGCCCATTTCTTTGATCCTGAAAAAGAGTTCAATATTATTCATCAGTTTCAATAATAGAGAGGAAGTATCATGAAGAAAAAACAGTCATTTTTAAAAAAGCTGGAGCCGTATGGTTTTCTGCTGCCCTGTCTGGCGGTCTTTGCTGTTTTCCTGTTTTATCCTTTTGCAAAGACCATTTATCTGAGCCTGTTTAAGACCAATAAAATGGGACAGGCCAAAATTTTTGTAGGAGCGGGCAATTATCTGGATCTGCTTAAAAGTGATTCTTTTTACAACAGTCTGGTTGTAACGGTGATCTTTGTAATTATTGTGGTGTTCATCAGTATGACGCTGGGACTGATCGGTGCGGTTCTGTGCAACCGGACTTTCCCGGGTATCCGCTTTTTCAGTACGGCCTATGCACTGCCCATGGCAATTGCTTCGGCGTCGGCTGCCATGATTTTTAAAATCATGCTGCACCCTTCTGTGGGTATCATAAATAAGCTGCTTGGGCTGGATATTAACTGGGTCAGCGATAACCGGTATGCCCTGATCTGTGTAGCTGTTCTTACGGGGTGGCTGAACAGCGGCATCAATTTCCTGTACTTTTCGGCAGGATTGAGCAATATAGATGATTCCATTTATGAACGTGCTTCTGTAGACGGAGCAAATGCGGTTCAGAAATTTTTCCGCCTGACTATTCCAAATCTGGAGCCGATTATTTTTTATACACTGGTTGTGGATATCATTCAGGCATTTCAGTCTTTCGGACAGGTTAAGATTCTGACTCAGGGTGGTCCCGGAGAATCCACCAATCTGATCGTATATTCCATTTACCGGGATGCGTTTTTCAATTACCGTTTCGGGACCGCAGCGGCAGAATCCATCATTCTGTTCCTTATTATCATGTGCCTGACTTTGATCATGTTCAAAGTGGAAGGCAAGGGAAAAGGAGGAAATTAATATGGCAGGTCAGAATGTGATCAGTGCAGAAAAGTTAAAAGAACTTCAGTATCGAATGAATCTGGAAGCAAAAAGAAAACGGCAGGTAAAATCAGGCCTTCTGATCTGCGGAAATGTGATATTTGCTCTGATGATCCTGGCACCGCTGCTGTATGCCGTAAGCATTGCATTCATGCCGTCCAGTGAACTGTTTACCCTGGATCTGAATCTGGTTCCAAAGGAACCCACGTTAAATAATTTCATTCAGGCCCTTCAGAGAATTCCTCTTATCCGGTTTGTGCTGAATTCCTTCCTGGTGGCCGGTCTGATTACCATCGGACAGATTATTTCCTGTTCTCTGGCAGCATTTTCCCTGCACTTTCTGGATTTTAAGGGAAAAAATGTGGTATTCATGCTGATTATGGCAACCATGATGCTGCCCGGTGAAGCAACCATCATCTCCAATTACCTGACGATTTCCGGATGGGGATGGCTTGATACTTACCAGGCGCTGATCGTGCCTTATCTGACATCTGCAATGGGAATCTTCCTGTTCCGTCAGTTTTTCCAGTCTTTTCCCATGTCACTGTACGAATCGGCAAAGCTGGACGGATGCGGAAATCTCCGCTTTATCATTTCAATTCTGCTGCCGCTGATGAAATCGGCAATCGGAGCTATGGCGGTATATACTTTTATCAATGCATGGAACATGTATATGTGGCCTCTGCTGGTAACCGGTTCTGACAGCATGCGAACCGTTCAGATCGGTATCGGTATGCTGGACAGTGTGGATTCCCAGTCGCTTACTTTAATGGTAGCCGGAGTTGTTATGATTATTATCCCTTCGATCTCCATCTTTATCGTCGGACAGAAACAGCTGATTAAGGGCATGTTCTCCGGCGCGGTAAAGGGCTGATAAAGGGTTGATATAGATCAGAATTAAGAAAACAAAAGAAACAAGGAGTTTATTTATGAAAAAGAGATTAACAGCAGCAGTAATGGCCGCCATGCTGGCGGTAACCGCTTTTACCGGATGCGGCGGCAATTCCGGCAATGTGACAGAAGATACCACGGCAGAAGACAGTGCGAAAAGCGAGAATTCCGCAGCAGTTGCCGGAGATGTGGATATGAATGGAACAGAGATTACATTCTGGCATGCCATGGGCGGCGTCAACGGCGAAGCAATGGAATATCTGGTTGATCAGTTCAATAAGGAAAACGAGTACGGTATCAAGGTGGTTTCTGAATATCAGGGTTCCTACGATGATGCACTGAACAAATTAAAGAGCGCACAGCTTGGCAACATGGGTGCCGATCTGGTTCAGGTTTATGATATCGGTACAAGATTTATGATCGATTCCGACTGGATTATTCCGATTCAGGATTTTATGGATAAGGATGATTATAAAGTAAATCTGGAAGAGAATATTGCAGCATACTATACAGTAAACAACGAGCTGTATTCCATGCCTTTCAATTCGTCTACACCCATTCTTTACTACAATGCGGATATGTTCAAGGCAGCAGGCATTGATGCGGCTCCTGCAACTTTCAATGAAATTGAAAAAATTTCAGATGCATTAAAAACAAAGGGCGGTGCCAAAGAAGTGATTTCTCTGGGAATTTACGGATGGTTCTTTGAACAGTTCCTCTGCAAGCAGGGATTAAATTATGCAGATAACGGAAATGGACGTGAAAGCGCAGCCACAGCGGTTGAATTTGATTCCAACGGTGGTGCTCTTCAGATTCTGGAAGCATGGAAAAAACTGTATGATGAAGGAATTGCACCCAATGTTGGACGCGGCGGTGATGCAGGTCTGGCAGATTTTTCATCAGGAAAGGCAGCAATTACGCTTGGATCAACAGCATCTCTGAAGCAGATTCTGGAAGACGTAAATGGCAAATTTGAAGTCGGAACCGCATATTTCCCTGCTACCGGTGATGATGATAAAGGAGGCGTATCCATCGGCGGTGCTTCTCTGTGGGCTCTGGACAACGGTGATGACAAGAAAGCAGCAGCTACCTGGGAATTTATTAAGTTCCTGGTATCCGCAGAATCTCAGGCATACTGGAATGCACAGACAGGATATTTCCCTGTAACAACAGATGCCTATAACGAAGAGATATTCAAAAACAATATTGCAGAATATCCTCAGTTCCAGACCGCAATCGATCAGCTGCATGATTCTGCGCCTCAGTATGCAGGAGCACTGTTAAGCGTATTCTCCGAAGCAAGAGCAACTGTTGAAACAGAAATCGAGAATATGCTGAACGGAAAACAGACACCGGAAGAAGCTGTCGAAAAAATGGCATCCAGCATCAATGCGGCAATTGAAGATTATAACCTGGTAAATGAAGAATAGGAAAGCTGGTAACGTTTTTATATTGTCGTTTTAAGCATTCTGGTTTAAAATAGCTTTTAAGCGAAGATTTATAACCCGGAGGTGTTGAGATTATGACAGAAGTTTGGGGACACAGGGGTGCATCAGGGTATGCACCGGAGAATACGCTGGATGCTTTTGCTCTGGCTCTGGAGCAGGGAGCTGACGGAATTGAGCTGGATGTGCAGCTGACAAAAGACGGGGAACCGGTTGTTATTCATGATGAGCGCGTGGACCGAACCGGCAGCGGCATCGGTTTTGTCAGGGATTATACGCTGGCAGAGCTGAAAAAGCTGGAGTTTAACAGAACGATACCGGGATATAAGTCAGTAAAGATTCCCACATTGAAGGAAGTTTACGAATTATTTCAGGATAATAAGAAGCTGATTAATGTAGAAATTAAAACAGGCATTTTCTTTTATCCGGGAATTGAAGATAAGGTACTGGAGCTCACCGCTGCCATGGGGATGGAGGATCGGGTGATCTATTCCTCTTTCAATCATCAGACCATGGTAAATCTGAAAAAAATGAATCCGAAGGCTGTCTGCGGTCTGCTCTATGCGGACGGGTATCTGAATATGGACCGTTACTGTCAGGAACTGGGCATGGATGCCCTGCATCCGGCTCTTTACAACCTGCAGTATGAAGGATTCCGGGAAGCATGCAGGCAGAAAAAGATTCCGCTGCATGTATGGACAATCAATGAGCCGGAGCACATCCGGCTGATGTACGACATGCAGGTGGAGGCAATCATTACAAATTATCCTGACCGGGCACTGAAACTGAGGTAGCAGGCCGGTTTAGGGGAAGAAGACTGTCATACAGGTTATGCCAGCGGGAGTTTTATCCGTTGATATACTGTATGGCAGTTTTTTTGTGTACCCGGCACATGGATTTGAACAGTTACATATTCATTTACAAAAAAAATGGGTTGTGTTATATTATAAATTGGTTAGCTATTGAATCTATTATTTTAGGAGAAATAATCATGGGCAAATATTTTGGTACAGATGGTTTCCGAGGGGAAGCCAATGTTGATTTAACAGTGGAACATGCATATAAAGTAGGTCGTTTCCTGGGATGGTATTTCGGTCAGGAACATAAATGTAAGGTGGTAATCGGCAAGGATACAAGAAGAAGCAGCTATATGTTTGAGTATGCGCTGGCTTCCGGTCTGACGGCTTCCGGAGCGGATGCTTATCTGCTTCACGTAACCACAACTCCCAGTGTTTCCTATGTGGTGAGAACAGAGGATTTTGACTGCGGCATCATGATTTCCGCCAGCCACAATCCCTACTATGACAACGGGATCAAGCTGCTGAACGGTGCGGGTGAGAAGATGTCGGAGGACGTAATCGAAAAGATAGAAGCCTATCTGGACGGCGAGCTGGGTGAGATTCCTTTTGCAGTGAAAGATGCCATTGGATGCACCACCGACTATGTGATGGGCAGAAACCGTTATATGGGATATCTGATCAGTCTGGCAACCCGTTCCTTCAAGGGCATCCGCGTAGGACTTGACTGTTCCAACGGCAGTGCCTGGTCCATGGCCAAAAGTATTTTCGATGCGCTGGGTGCGAAAACATACGTCATCAACAATGAACCTGACGGAACCAATATCAATATGAACTGCGGATCCACACATATCGAGGTTCTTCAGAAATACGTCAAAGACAATCATCTGGATGTGGGCTTTGCCTATGATGGTGATGCGGATCGCTGTCTTGCAGTGGATGAGAACGGACGGGTTGTTGACGGAGATCTGATCCTCTATGTATGCGGCAGATACATGAAAGAAAGCGGCCAGCTGGATACCGATACGGTTGTGACCACTATCATGTCTAACATCGGACTTTACAAGGCATTTGATGAAATTGGTATTTCCTATGAGAAAACTAATGTGGGTGATAAGTACGTTTATGAAAATATGGCTGAAAACGGTCATCGTCTCGGCGGCGAGCAGTCCGGCCATATCATTTTCAGCAAATATGCCAACACCGGCGACGGTATACTGACCTCTCTGAAGATCATGGAAGTGATGCTGGAGAAGAAACAGAGTCTGGGCAAGCTGACAGAAGAAGTGGAAATTTATCCCCAGGTGCTGAAAAATATCCGCGTTAAGAGTAAACCGGCTGCAAGACAGGATGAGGATGTGATCGCTGCCATTGCAGAAGCGGAAGCACAGCTTAACGGCGACGGCCGGATTCTGGTGCGTGAGAGCGGTACGGAGCCGGTGATCCGTGTTATGGCAGAAGCTAAAACTACAGAATTGTGCAATCAGGTGGTGGATCAGATCATTGAAGTGATCCGTAAAAAAGGCCACACTGCTGAAGCATAAGAGAGGAGAATCAATGAAACCCTGGGAGAAAAACATACGCCAGGTGGAGCCCTATGTACCCGGCGAGCAGCCGAAAAACGGCAATGTAGTCAAACTGAATACCAATGAGAACCCCTATCCTCCGGCTCCGGGGGTGGAAAAGGCAAGGCTGGCATTTTCTGACGACAGTCTGAGGCTGTATCCCGATCCGGCGGCATCCTCTCTGACTGATGTACTGGCGGAATATTATGGTCTGGATTCCGATCAGGTTTTTGTGGGTGTGGGTTCCGATGACGTACTGGCCATGGCATTCCTTACATTTTTCAATTCGGAGCTGCCGGTGCTGTTTCCGGACATCACCTATTCCTTTTACAGTGTGTGGGCCGATCTGTACCGCATCCCCTACGAGAGACCGGCACTGGATGAAAACTTCCGCATTGTAAAGGAGGATTATTACCGCCCTAACGGAGGCATTATTTTCCCCAATCCCAATGCACCCACCTCACTGGTGGAGCCCCTTTCCTTTATCAGGGATATTCTCGATCACAATCAGGAGAGTGTGGTCATTGTGGATGAAGCCTACATTGATTTCGGCGGTGAATCGGCGGTTTCCCTGCTGAAGGAATATGAAAATCTGCTGGTTGTCCAGACATTTTCCAAATCACGTTCCATGGCGGGCATGCGGATCGGTTACGCTATGGGCAATTCTTCTCTGATCCGGGCGCTGAATGATGTGAAATATTCCTACAATTCTTATACGATGAACCGGCCTTCGCTGGTGATGGGAGTGGAAGCGGTAAAGGATGACGCCTATTTCAGAGAAACCATACAGAAAATCATCAAAACAAGAGAAGAAGCAAAGTCGAGGCTGGCAGACCTTGGTTTTACCTGTCTTGATTCTGCGTCAAACTTCCTGTTTGCCACGCATAAACGGGTGCCGGCGAAGCAGATATTCACGGAGCTGAAAGAAGAAGGAATCTTTGTAAGATACTTTAATTCTGCAAGGATCGATAACTATCTTAGAATCACGGTGGGAACACCGGAGGAGATGGAGAAGCTTTATCAGGCCCTTGCCCGTTATCAGTGAAGCTGGTGATTATTTGAATACTGTTAAAAAATATGCAGGTATTTTCCTGAACATTTCGGTTCCGCTGGTGATTACGTTTCTGATCTGTTTTCTGGGACCGAAGATAATCAGTTTTTTCATGCCCTTTGTAATTGGTCTGATCATTGCGCTGGCGGCGGCTCCGCTGGTGCGTTTTCTGGAGCGCAGAGTAAAGCTCATGCGGCGTTTTACGTCCATGGCGATCATTGTGGGCGCGCTGGCGCTGATCGTTTTTCTGATCTGGCTGGTGCTCAGCAATCTGATCCGGGAGGGAATCCAGTTCGTTCAGGATGCCCCTGCCATTCTCGATGCCATGGGCGAGGAACTGCGCAATACAGTGGAAAAACTGCAGCAGATGATGAAGCTTCTGCCTGACAATGTGCAGCAGAGTATTTTCGACGGCATGGATAATATGGGAAACACGGTGTCTGAAAGCATATCGTCCCTGTATTCTCCCACAGTGGAGATTGCAGGCAATGTGGCGAGACGTATTCCCGGCATACTGGTTTCTACCATAGTAACTCTGATGTCCGCCTACTTTTTCCTGGCGGATTACGATAAGATCATCGATGCGGCAAAAAAGACCATGCCTGATATTTTCATGAAAACGATGACTTTTATCCGGAAGAAATCAGGCGAAATCGTGGGAAGCTATTTTCTGGCCCAGTTCCGCATTATGTTTGTCATTGCAGCGGTTCTGGCGGTGGGACTGACCATTGCAGGTGTTTCCTACAGCGGTCTGGTGGCGGTGCTGATCGCCATTCTCGATTTTCTGCCCATTTTCGGTACAGGAACGGTACTGATTCCCTGGGCTGTAATCAAACTGTTAAACGGTGCCTACGGTGCGGCGGTTTTTCTGCTGGCTCTCTATGGGCTGACCCAGCTGATCCGTCAGCTGATCCAACCAAAGCTGATCGGTGATACCATGGGGATGAATCCGCTGCTGACGCTTCTGTTTCTTTATATAGGATACAGGCTGGGCGGTTTTACCGGGATGATTCTGGCGGTGCCCATCGGCATGATTATGCTGGAAGTCATCCGCATGGGTGCTTACGATTCCCTCATTGACGGGGTGCAGGCACTTTATCATGAAGCCGTTCATCTGATGAAAGAGGCACGATATCATAAAAACGAGAATTAAAAGGAGTATTAATATGAGCAAATATACCAAGGAAGAGATTCTTGAACTGGTGGAGCAGGAGGATGTGGAATTTATCCGCCTGCAGTTCACCGATATTTTCGGATGCTTTAAAAATGTGGCGATTACCGCCTCACAGCTGGAGAGGGCCCTGAACAATCGGTACATGTTCGACGGTTCTGCTATTGAGGGATTTGTAAGAATCGAGGAATCGGATATGTATCTGTATCCTGATCTTGATACATTTGTTGTATACCCCTGGAGACCTCAGCAGGGCAAGGTGGCACGGCTGATCTGCGACGTGTATACGGCTGACCGGGTGCCTTTTGAAGGGGAACCCAGATATATTCTGAAAAAGGTGGTTCAGGAAGCGAAATCCATGGGCTATGTATTTGACGTAGGTCCCGAATGTGAATTTTTCCTGTTCAATACGGACGATTACGGCAACCCAACCACCATAACCCATGAGCAGGCTTCCTATTTCGATATGGCCCCCAACGATCAGGCGGAAAATGTACGCCGCGATATCATTCTCAATCTGGAAGAGATGGGATTTGAAATCGAAGCATCCCATCATGAACTGGCGCCCGGCCAGCATGAGATCGATTTCCGCTACGAGAATGCGCTGGCAGCGGCGGATGATATCATGACCTTCAAGATGACTGTCAAAACCATTGCAAAACGCCATGGATTCCATGCAACCTTTATGCCGAAGCCTGTGGCAGGGCAGGGAGGTTCCGGTATGCATGTGAATATGTCCCTGTCCGATGAAAATGGTGTCAATCTGTTTAATGACCCGACAGACCCCAACGGGCTGAGCGAGCTGGCTTATCATTTTATGGCCGGCGTGATGAAGCATATCAAAGGAATCACTGCCATTGCCAATCCTCTGGTAAATTCCTATAAGAGGCTGGTGCCGGGATACGAAGCACCGATTCATATCGCATGGTCTGCAAAGAACAGAAGTCCGCTGATCCGTATCCCTTCCAATCGCGGACACCATGCCCGTGTGGAACTTCGTTCTCCCGACCCCACAGCCAATCCCTATCTGATTCTGGCGTTGTGTCTGGCAGCGGGACTGGACGGAATCAAAAACAAACTGGAAGCACCGGAAGCCGTTACCGGAAATCTGTTTTCCATGACGGCAGAGGATCTGGAGAAAGCCGGAATCGGGGAACTGCCTCTTACTCTGGGGGATGCTCTGGAGGAACTGAAGAAGGATACATTCCTGACAGGTATTCTCGGTGAGCATCTGACTGAAAAATATCTGGAAGCAAAATATGCCGAATGGAGTGAATACTGCAACCAGATTACGGAATGGGAGCTTAACCGCTATTTACGCTATTTCTAATGACAATGACGGAATCGGCTACTGGAGGTAGATATACGTGACAAATATTATAGTAGTGTTTCCCAAATTGGAGGATGCGAAAAGTATCCGGAATATTCTGACGAGAAACGGCCTGCAGGTCACCGCTGTATGCAACTGCGGTGCGCAGGCCCTGAGCGCCATGGAAGGTCTCAATGACGGCATTGTGGTCTGCGGATACCGTTTCCGCGACATGATGTATTCTGATCTGAATCAGAATCTTCCCCGGTATTTCGAAATGCTTCTTGTAACCTCGAAGATGCATCTGCAGGAAGCGGAAGGCATGGGTATTATGAGTATATCCATGCCGCTGCGGTCGATGGATCTGGTGGAAACAGTCGGTATGATGTCCGATGTCATTGTCAGAAAGAGGAGAAAGCGGAAAGAACAGCCGGCCAGACGCAGCGAGGGGGACCGCAGACTGCTGGCCGAGGCAAAATCGCTTCTGATGGAGCGTAATCATATGAGTGAGGGCGAAGCACATCGTTATATTCAGAAGTGCAGTATGGATACAGGAACGAATATGGTCGAAACTGCAAAGATGATTCTGAGTGTTATGACATGACGGAAAGACAGAAAAAGATGAATTGCAGCAGAAAGGAAATACATAGAGACAGAAAGGCGGTATGCGTGTATGAAATTTACTAAAATGCACGGAATCGGCAACGATTACGTTTATGTGAACTGTTTTGAGGAAACAGTAAAGGATCCGGTGAAAACGGCCATTGCCATCAGTCCAAGACATTTTGCGGTGGGATCCGACGGGCTGATCCTGATCAAACCTTCCAAAGTGGCGGACTGCTGCATGGAGATGTACAATGCGGATGGTTCTCTGGGAGCCATGTGCGGCAACGGTGTGCGCTGTGTGGGTAAATACGCGTATGACCACGGAATTGTTGACAGGTCGAAAACCACGATCACGGTGGAAACCGGCTCCGGCATCAAGACGCTGAAACTGACCGTAGAAGACGGAAAAGCTGTTATGGCGGAGGTGGACATGGGAAGTCCTGTGCTGACCAGCCATAAGGCGGATAAACCGCTGGTGATGGAAGACTACCGGAAACTGACTCCCGATGAAATCTGGGAAGATATTGAAGTAGATGGGAAAAACTGGAAGATGATCGGAGTTTCCATGGGAAATCCCCACGCCATTGTGTATGTGGACGACACTGATAGTCTGGAGATTGAAAAGATCGGCCCGCTGTTTGAGAATCATCCCCGTTTCCCCGACCGTACCAACACGGAATTTGTGCAGGTGGTAGATGACCACACTCTGAAAATGAGAGTATGGGAGCGCGGTTCAGGTGAGACCCTGGCCTGCGGCACCGGCGCCTGCGCCACACTGACCGCTTCCACACTGGCGGGCTATGTGAAAGGCAAAGCAGATATCAAACTGTTGGGCGGCACTCTTCACATTGAACTGCGGGAAGAGGACGGTCATGTGATGATGACAGGACCGGCCACAGAAGTATTTACCGGGGAGTGGGATGAATAATAACACGCTTTTATTTGCCGGTGACAGTATTACGGATGCGGATCATCTGTGGGAACCCGGTCCTGACGGACTGGGGCATGGATACGTTCATATGGTGTCTGAGATGCTGAAAACAGGAAAAACGGGAAATGCAGGAAGTGCAGGAAATGTCGGTGATTTTGCATATCGTATCATCAACAGCGGTTATAATGGCTACCGGGCGGAGGATCTGCTGCGGCGCTGGAACCGGATCTGCCTGGGCAAACAGCCGGATCTGGTTACGCTGCTGGTGGGTGTGAATGAGGCTGGTGCTGCCATGGAAGGCATGGTAACAGAACCGGAAGTATTTGAAAGGACTTATGAACGTCTGATCACGGAGGTACTTCATAATACCCGGGCAGATATGATTCTTATGGAGCCCTTTCTTTTTCGATATCCCGCTTATCTGATCACCTGGCGAAAATATTTTGATCCGCTGCTGCCGGTGATTGCCCGGCTGGCTGATAAATACAGCCTGCCCTTCATCCGTCTTGACGGACCGCTTAATGAACTGGCGGACAGACTGGGTGTGGATCAGGTGACGGTGGATGGCATCCATCTGACGGAGACGGGGAACCGTTTTCTGGCAGAGCAGTGGATACAGGTGTACCGGCAGGTGGAAAAGTAATGGAAAAAGATGGCGGAATGTGGATAAAAAGGTATATATGTGCATTCTGCCGATCAACATATACAGTAAACAGAAAATGATGCAGGAAATGATATGGTTACCGGAAAGCCTGCACTGAGGATAAATAGACTGAGAGGACGAGAGCTTATGAAGTTATGGGGAGGCCGTTTTACAAAGGCAACAAATCAGCTGGTGGATGAATTCAACGCATCCATTTCTTTTGATAAAAGATTTTACAAACAGGATATAACCGGCAGCATTGCCCATGTAACCATGCTGGCAAAGCAGGGTATACTGACAGAGGAGGAGCGTGACTGCATTAAAGCAGGTCTGGAAGGAATCCTTTCCGATATTAAGGAAGGAAAGCTGCAGATCGATGAAACCGCAGAGGATATCCACAGCTTTGTGGAGGCAACTCTGATCGAGCGCATCGGCGACACCGGCAAAAAGCTGCATACGGGAAGAAGCCGCAACGATCAGGTGGCGCTTGATATGAAGCTGTATACCCGGGATGAAATCTCCGAGCTGCACGGACTGATCGTGGAGCTGCTGAAAACCATCCTGAAGATCATGGAGGAGAATACGGAGACCTATATGCCCGGCTTCACCCATCTGCAGAAAGCACAGCCGCTGACTCTGGCGCACCATTTCGGGGCATATTTTGAAATGTTCCTGCGGGATAAGACACGTCTGGAGGACATTTACAAGCGTATGAACTACTGTCCTCTGGGATCCGGTGCTCTGGCGGGAACTACGTATCCGCTGGACCGTGAGTACACGGCAGAGCTGCTGGGATTTGACGGCCCCACCTTCAACAGCATGGATTCCGTGGCAGACCGTGATTACCTTATTGAACTGCTGAGCGCCATGGCGACGATCATGATGCATCTGAGCCGTTTTTCCGAGGAAATCATCATCTGGAACAGCAACGAGTACCGTTTTGTGGAAATCGATGATGCCTACAGCACCGGCTCCAGCATCATGCCTCAGAAGAAGAATCCCGACATCGCGGAGCTGGTTCGAGGAAAGACAGGACGCGTCTACGGTGCACTGATGTCTCTGCTGACCACCATGAAAGGAATTCCTCTGGCCTATAACAAGGATATGCAGGAAGATAAGGAGATGACCTTTGATGCCATCGACACCACAAAAGGCTGCATCCAGCTTTTCACAGGAATGATCGCCACCATGCGTTTCCGCAAGGATGTCATGGCGAAATCAGCCATGAATGGCTTCACCAATGCAACCGACGCAGCCGATTATCTGGTAAATCACGGCGTACCGTTCCGTGATGCTCACGGCATTATCGGACAGATCGTGCTGTACTGCATTGATAAAAATATCTCAATCGAGGAGATGAGCCTGGAGGAGCTGAAAGCCATCAGTCCCGTATTTGAAGAAGATATTTACGATGCCATCAGCCTGAAAACCTGCGTGGAAAAGAGAACCACCATCGGAGGTCCCGGCCCCGAAGCCATGAAGCAGGTAATCGCGCGGTGTCATAAGCTGCTGGAAGAAGAGTAAAAAAGACAGGAAGACAGCAGAACTGATAAAAACGGGAAGATTGAAGAAACAGGAAAACAGCAGAAACGGAGAAACAAAAGACAGCAGAAACGGAGGAAATCAATATGGCAGGTACAGATTATTCACAGGTCAGGGAGCAGTACAGAGAGCTGACCGAACTGCTGATTGAAAAGAGACTGACCATTACAACGATGGAAAGTGCCACGGCCGGTCTGATTGCCTCTTTGATTACCGACACGGAAGGTTCTTCGGCAATTTTAAAGGGGGCATTTGTCACATACTGCAATGAAGCGAAGATTATGCAGGGAGTACCTGCTGAGATCATCGAAACCTATGGTGTATACTCACCGGACACGGCCCGGGCCATGGCAAAAGCCTGCCGCGCGGCCTACAGAGCCGATATCGGTATCGGCATCACCGGCTCATTCGGTAATGTGGACCCCAACAACGCGGACAGTGTTCCCGGGGTTCTCTATTATACGGTGGATTTCAGAGGGCGGCTGACCACCTACCGCCTCGATCTGGATCCACTTCCCACCCGGCTGGATTATAAAATGCGGGCAGCCGAAGAAGTTGTGGAAACGCTGCTGATGATGATCTGAGAGAAGAAATTATCGTTCAGACTTCTATCGGGAGAGGAATGTTTTGAGGCGGAATTGTAATGTTATCCTGTACAGGGACGCGTCAGGGAGGGAAATGATATGGGACTGTTTTCCAGAAAGAAAAAGGTTCAGAAAATCGATTTTGATAAGACGGGTAAACGGCCGGTAATCCGGGCCAGTATCTGTACCGGTGAGCAGGTTGCCGGTTTTAAGGATGTAAAAAACGGGAAGTTTGAGGATCTGATGGTGATCCGGACGGAAGAAGACCGGAAGCTGTTTATGGAAATGTATGACGTGAAAGAAGAAGAACTTAAGAAGGAGTATTAGGCTGCAGTTTGGTTTTCAGCCGGTGTTGTATGTGAGGCACCATGACCGACAGGTCCTGTCCGGAGACGCGCTCTCGCTCGATGACAAACGCAGCGGTACTAAGCTTTTTCGGCGCTTTCGCTTGAAAAAGCAAGTGCCGGCGTTTGTCAACGGTCTCCTTGACAGGACCTGTCGGTCATGGTGCCGCCATAGTTTACAGCGATCCGGCAAATGAAAAACCGAACTGCGCATGGGAGTGGGGCGCATCTGATTTGATGCGGTTTTAATTATTGGTCTGCTCATAGAGGAAGCGGATGGTTTCGTAGATTTCCTGGAAGTTGATGGTGCAGGTGCCGTTCCAGATGGTGACGGGGATCTGGTCGTGGAAGGTGTAGATGGTTATGAGGGCATCGTGTTCCAGGTCATAGACCAGGATTGTTTTTTTATCGGGGTCTATGAGCCAGTACTCCCGGACACCGGCGTTGAGATATTTATTCAGCTTGATGACGGCATCTTTTTTTCTGGTGGCGGGAGAGAGGATTTCTATGATGAAGTCGGGGGCTCCGTATATGCCCCGGCTGGTGATTTTGCTTCGGTCACATACGATAGCAATATCCGGCTGCAGCATGGTTTTATCATCGCAGTCCAGCTGTACATCGATGGGAGAGATGATGGGAAGGCAGCTGCCTCCATGTGCCATCACGTGATTGAGCAGTCTGGTGTGTAATGCACCTGCAATCAGCTGATGAATGGATGTGGGTGCGGCCATCTCATAAATCACCCCATCAATCAGTTCTGCCCGCTGATCATCGGGAAGGTTGTAGTAATCCTTCAGAGTACAGGTTCCCTGCTTAATGTTATAAGAAGCAGTCTCGCGTATGCAGGCCGCTTCTTTTTTTTGAAAAATACGTTCCAGCGCACAGAGGGTCTCATAGCGGGGCGCGCGGGTTGCTCCGCGGAAAATCTTCTGTACAGTTCCCAGCGGAACACCGGATAATCTGGAAATCTGCTGGTAAGAGTAGCCGAGTTCGATTTTGCGCTGCTTCATTTCTTCGATGGTCATAGGGAGAACCTCCTTTTTTGCATTATGTTTTTGCACTGCTGTAAATTCAATAGTAGGCTAAATATAGCATAAAAATAGTATTAAAACAACCGTTTTGTAAATAAATACTATATAATGAATGTACGTTCCTATAAAACGGTTCCCGGCGTAAATTATTATTCGGGATGGAGCAGTGCAAAAGTGTGAAAATTGCGAAATAATAATGTTAGTAAAGGAAAAAGTCTGATTTTAGAGAATAAAGTACTTGACTATATTTCTGAAAAGTTCTATGATACAAGAAAAAAAGGAGGTCATGTAATATGAGGTTAATTAAGTATTTAATGTTACGTGCAAAATGGTGCGGAATCGCGGTGATTTTGTCGCTTGCGATGTCAATTTCGGCGAGTGCTGATGGAACGGGTGGAGCGGCTGGTCAAACAACTTCAGTGAGTACGGAAGAAGTTCTGGTTGAGGAAACATCGCCTGTTAAACTGGCAGTTGGAATTCCGGCGGCTCCTTCATTGAGGAAACTGACTGTTGCTTCAGGAACAAGTCTGAGACTTACCTGGGGAAAGGTTTCCGGTGCTTCAGGATATACGATTTATCGTAAAAACAGTTCTGGAAAATGGGAATGGATAAAGACGATTGCGAGCGGAAACACAACCTCTTACACAGATACCGGACTGCAGTATGGAAAAAAATATATCTATACAGTAAAGGCGTATCGTGTATCAGGTGATAAAAGAGTTTACAGCAGCTACGATAAAAGCGGACTGACCGCAGTACTGCCGAAAAAACCGGGTGTGAAAGCATCATTGACCGCTTATAAAAGCAAAACAGTTGTCCTGTCAGTGACAAACCGTGCATCGATGGATACGATTTCATACAAATCATCGGACACTTCCATTGCAACAGTAGGTTCTTCCAGCGGAAAGGTTGTGGGTAAAAAAACAGGTACCTGTACGATTACAACAACAGTTAAGCGGGGCAGCAGTAAATATACATCCAAAACGAAAGTGACAGTCAAAACTGTTAAGCTGGGCAACAGCGCCAACAATAAGCTGGCTTCAGCAGCGATGGTAACAGGAGGGTTTGCAGTAACCAGCGGGGATTATACCTATTTTACCGCAGCTGAGCGTGGTATTTACAGAGTAAAAACATCTGACGGAAGCGGAAGCAAATGTATTTATGATATTTATAAGAAAAAAGGAGACCGGGTCAAATCCATCAGTGCCTATGGAGATTATCTGTACTTCATTTATACATATAACAGTGAAAAGGGCAGTTATTTGCTGCGTATAAAAAAGGATGGTTCTTCAAAGAAAACCATTTGTAAAACCGGTGAATACTGTATTGCAAATGATTATTTATATTATATATATGATGACGGCTCGATTTATCGTCAGAAAATCGGAAACACCTCAGCTGAAAAGATAATGACTATTCCAGATCAGAACTATGTAAACAGTATGTTCTGTGACGGAGTCCGGCTTTATCTGAATATGTCGACCGATTCACCTGAACATTCATACTTTGTTTATTGCATGAATCCCTCCGGCTCAGGTGGTAAAAAGATTATTGCTTCTAAAAATTATGCGTTGATGTTCGGTATGACAGGCAATAAGATTTTTTATTTCACCAGAAATATTTCAAAAGAAACATTAGCTTTACAGACCTGTTCCTATGACGGTTCAGGTAAAAAGACCATAGTAGTGTTGAATAATTATCAGTATAATGGTTTTGCTACGGATGGAGATTATATTTATTTTTATCCTACATCGGAAAACGCCAATATTGAGCGGATTGCAGTTGATGGAACCGGACGAAAGACAATACTGAAAAACAATCATTATTGTTATAATTTTACTGGAATCAATATAGCAGGAAATCACTTGATGTTTTCGGATAATTATTGGGTAAACGGGCAATGTTATATTGATATTAAGATGTTAAGTATGTCGGGCAAACTGATTAAACAGGTGCTGAAAACAGAAATTGCAAGAGGGTGGGATTATTATTAATTAATGTGCAAAAACTCCTGGTATAATATTTGTATCGCGGGCATCTGATGAAATGCTGAACGGCAGAGAACAAAACATAATCGGGGTTTTGTTCTCTGCTGTTTTTGAATATTCGCAACAGCTTATTGAAAATCAAAGAGATTTGGGAATAAAACACTCATGCGGGCAATCCGGGTGCCCGCACTACGATACCTGAAATCAGATGTTTCCGACTTCCTGTGGGAGATCGGAAAATGGACTTCTACAGTAAGATAAAAATCCGGCTGTAAACATGATGATCTCTACTATATACAGTGAGATGGGGTTTGAAGAAAGGAAGGATAGAATGAAAAAAAATAATTGGAGAAGGTTTTTTGGATTTGTGCTGGCACTGGTGCTCATGTTGACCTGCGTACCTGTAACGGGACTGGCGGAAACGGGAGAAATCAAAAATGATTCTCAGCTCACAGTTGAATTTGCTGGTGGAGATGGCACAATAGATAATCCGTATCAAATCGAAACTGCTGAGCAGATGAATGCAATTCGAAATGATCTGTCAGCACATTATATTTTAGCAAATGATATCGATTTGAGTGAATTCGAAAGTTGGGAACCAATTGGTAACGAGAATAGTGCTTTTTCAGGAACATTTGATGGGGCGGATTACACAATTTCCAATATGTTTATTAGTAATTATTTTAGATACATTGGTCTGTTTGGTTACGCTGATAGTGCGAGTAGTATCAAAAATGTTTCACTGGTTAATGTGAAAATTTTTGTTTCAGCAGCAGACGTTGATTCACACTTGGCATGCGGTGTTTTAGCGGGTGGAGATGCTGGAACCATTTCCCAAATAACAACGGAAGGGGAAATTGATTTACAATTTGATCATAATGTAGACTGTGGTGGAATAGTAGGGAATGGCTCACCATCTTATTCGATATCTAGAGTAGATATATCAGTGAATTCCAATGATACAGTAAATTCAGGAGGTATTTCTGGAACTGGTCACCCAACATATTGTATTAATTATGGTAACATACATACAATAACAGAGAATTATCTTCAAACGGGAGGTATTTCCGGACATACTGCTGAGAATATTTTTTATTGTGTTAATTATGGAAATGTTTGTGGATATGTGAGTAACTGTAGTGGAGATTCAACTGGTCATAATCATTGCAACGTTGGAGGTATTGTTGGATGGTCATTAGCGGATGAGGTGTCATATTGTGTGAATTTTGGAGATATTTACGCAGAAGGACATGGTATATCTGGTGGCTACACAACTATTGATGGAACTGCAGGTGGTATAGTAGGCGTAAATGGTTATAAAAATTCAGGTGGAACTCATGTTAGGCATTCTAGTGAAATAGCGAATTGTTATAATTTAAGCGATAACATTACTGGAATTGCGTATATAACAGAAAATGATAAAACAGCACAATACAGTTCGCAAGCAGGGCGTATCTGTGGCTTAAATTGCTGGGCATTAAGTGATAATGGATCGCTTAAAAAAACTTTGGTAAATGGAATTGAACCCGGCCAAACAGGAGAAACAACCAGTAATGGTGAAAATATGTCCATTGCAGAAATCAGAGTAGCAGTACAACCGATTTTAGAAGCCGTAAATGCAGAATGGACATTTGTGGATGATTCTTCAGTTTCAGGTACTTGTGGTGAAAAACTTACCTGGGTTTTAGAAGATGGGATTCTAACAATCAGTGGAACCGGTAAAATGTTTGATTATGGCAGTGAGAATCTTCCCTGGATAGAATATACAAATGAAATGATGGAAGCGTCAAATGGAACTTATGAGGCTACAGCACCTTGATAATTAAATATATACCCTTATTACTCCGATTCTGTTATAATAGTTGTAACGATTTTCGGAGGTAATAAGCAATGTTTGTGGAGAATAATGCATCTT
>JALFLM010000164.1 GCA_022774705.1 Lachnospiraceae bacterium
GAATCAGTTGAAAAAGGACATCGGTACATCGATCATTTTTATCACCCATGATCTGGGTGTTGTGGCTGAGGTGTGCGATGAGGTTGTTGTTATGTACTGTGGCCGTGTAGTGGAAAAGGCCAATGTATATGACCTTTTTGAGAACCCGAGTCATCCCTATACCGAGGGACTGCTGGCTTCAATTCCCAAGATGGGAGTAGAAGTGGATGAACTGGACTCCATCCCCGGCAACGTACCGAATCCCAAGTACATGCCGGAGGGATGTAAATTTGCTCCACGCTGTAAATATGCGACAGATATCTGCAGAGAAAAGGAACCCGGTTTCTTTGAACTGGGCAATGGCCATGTGAGCAGATGCTGGCGCTGCCAGAAGCAGGAAGGGGGTAAATAACAATGAGTGAGCCCATTTTAAAAGTCGAGGATTTTCAGGTGTACTATAAGGTACACAATGGCCTGATCGGTAAACCCGGATATGTGAAGGCAGTGGACGGTGTCAGCTTTGAGATTCAGAAAGGTGAGGTTTTTGGTATTGTAGGCGAGTCCGGATGCGGAAAATCCACGCTTGGCAAGGCAATCTGCAAGCTGATCGAGCCCACGGGAGGAAAGGTTTTTTTCAAGGGTGAGGAAATAGAAGGATACAATCCCAAACAGATGCGGCCTGTCAGAAAAGGCATTCAGATGGTATTTCAGGATCCCTACGCATCACTGAATCCCCGCATGTCTGTCAGGGATATCATTGCGGAACCGCTGATCATTCACGGTCTGGCTTCCGGCAAAAAGGAGATCGATGAAAAGGTGATCGATCTGGTCAGAAAAGTTGGTCTTGACGTTTATCATGTGAACCGTTATCCGCATGAGTTCAGCGGCGGCCAGCGTCAGCGAATCGGCATTGCCAGAGCACTGGCGGTGCAGCCGGAACTGGTCATTGCCGATGAACCTGTATCTGCTCTGGATGTATCCATTCAGTCACAGGTTCTGAATCTGATGAATAATCTGAAAAAAGAACTCAATCTGACGTATATTTTTATTGCTCATGACCTGAGTGTTGTGGAACATATCAGTGACCGGGTCGGCGTCATGTATCTGGGTAATCTCGTTGAAATCGGGGATAAGAGAAAGCTTTACGATCATCCCTGCCATCCCTATACGCAGGCACTGCTCTCCGCAGTACCGATTCCCGATCCGAAGGCGAAAAAGGAGAGAATCATTCTGGAAGGCAGCATTCCTTCCGCACTGAATCCTCCTTCAGGATGTAAGTTCCATACCCGTTGTCCGAAATGCATGGAAATCTGCAAACAGAAGGTGCCGGAAAAAACGGTTCTGGAAGAAGGACACGAAGTATATTGTCATTTGTATAAAAGATAAAATACTCAAATACCTCTGCAGGTTGGAGGTGTTGCATAAAAACGGAAGGCATGTATTCCTGCAGCCTTCTGTTTTTGTGCGTCAGGCATAAGAAAGCAGCAGTCCGGACACGGCTGAACTGTTTTGAATAAATGTCTGTATTCAGCAGGTATTCGTAATGCTTTGCTGAATCATTACGAAATAATCAGGAGGGAAAAATGAAACTGTTTATCAGCGCGGACATCGAGGGATGTACGGGAACCACTTTAAGTGAAGAAACACATAAATCAGAAGCCTGCTACCGGGCTTTTGCAGACCGTATGACGGAAGAAGTGCGGGCGGTCTGCGTGGCGGCTCTGGAAGCCGGTGCCGATGAAATTGTTGTAAAGGATGGTCACGGCGATGCAACCAATATTGATATCATGCGCATGCCTGCCGGTGTCAGGTTGATCCGCGGTAAAAGCGGCCATCCATTTAACATGATGTTTGGTCTTGATGAAACCTTTGACGGCGTACTGTATGTAGGATATCACTCGGCAGCCGGAAGCCCGGAAAGCCCGCTGAGCCACACATCCACCGGCAATACCAATTACGTCCTGCTGAACGGAAGACGCATGAGTGAATTCATGCTGAACAGCTATACAGCAGCCATGCTGGGCGTACCGGTGCTGTTTCTGTCAGGCGATCAGGGAATCTGCCGCGAAGCACAGGAAATGATTCCTGCCATCACAACTGTCTCCACCAAAAGCGGATGCGGAGCATCCACCATCAACGAAGCCCCTGAAACAGTCATTCAGATGCTGAAAGAAAAAACAAAAGAAGCTCTTGCAAAAGACTTCATGACCTGCAAAATTGAGCTGCCCGTATCCTTCGACTACGAAGCCAGCTACAAAGACCTGAAAAAAGCATACCGCATGTCCTTCTATCCCGGAGTAGAAAAAGCAGACGAACGCACCAACAGACTTCATGCACAAAACTACATGGACATACTGGTCGCACATTCATTTCTGGTCTATTAAGAGATTGGAGTTACTTCCTTCAAAACCTTGAAGTCCATGAACAATAAAATTACCTTGTTAAAATCCTGAAAAAGATGTAAACTGCATAGGGAGTATTTTGTGAGGGATACTTCTCCTTTATATATTTTATCATTGCTTTAATGGGAGGTAGTTATGGTTGATTTGAAGCTGATCGAGGATCTTTCCAATGCGTTTGGTCCCAGTGGATTTGAAGAAGATGTGTGCAGAGTTGTGAAAAAGTATACCGGTGATTTTGATCTGGTGAATGATGCGATGTGCAATCTTTATCTGAGAAACAGGAATTTTTCGGGTAAAAAACCGGTGATCATGCTGGATGCACATCTGGATGAATGCGGTATGATGGTTCAGTCAATTCTGGAGAATGGCATGATTTCCATTATTATGCTGGGTGGTTTTCACCTGACCAGTCTTCCTGCTCATTCTGTGCTCATCAGAAACGAAAAGGGAGAAGACATCAAAGGTATTATCGGATCGAAACCGGTTCATTTTCTGACAGACAGGGAAAAGAATGATTGTTCTCTGGAGATAGAAAAGCTGTACGTGGATGTGGGTGCGTCCAGCAGACAGGAGGTCATGGAGGATTACGGAATCCGGCCCGGTGACCCGATCATGCCGGATGTTACATTTTCCTATGATGAAAAACACGGTATCTGTTTCGGCAAGGCTTTTGACAATCGTCTCGGCTGCGCCTGCATCGTGGAAACCATGAAAGAGCTGATTAACGATGATCTGCATGTGGATGTGGTGGGTGCGTTTGCTTCCCAGGAGGAAGTGGGAATGCGCGGTGCTACCGTTACATCCCAGCAGGTGAAGCCGGACCTTGCCATCGTTTTTGAAGGTTCACCGGCGGATGATTATTTCTTCGCTGAAGGACTTGCACAGGGCAGCCTGAAGAAAGGGGTTCAGATCCGCCATATGGACAGAAGCTATATTTCCAATGGGGAATTTATCCGTCTGGCTCATCAGATCGGCGATGAAAAGGGAATCAAATATCAGGATGCGGTCAGAAGAGGAGGCAGCACCAATGCGGCCAAGATCAGCCTGACCAATCAGGCGGTGCCGGTACTGGTGCTGGGAATTCCTTCCAGATATGTTCACAGCCACTATAATTTCTGTGCGATGGAGGATGTGGAGTCTGCTGTGCGCATGGCAGCGGAAGTCATCCGCAGCCTTGATGAAAACGCAATCAGTACCATCCTGAAAAAGGATATGCTGGTGTAAGCATTTTCTGGACGAGCACTTACAGTTAAAATCCAGACAACTGTTCAGAAAAGAATTGCATTTCAATATTCATATTGTGCATAATCAGCGAGATACTGCCCGGTTTAATCTGCCGGGCAGTATTTTTGTGCGCCCTGCAGTGCATATTTTACTGCTGCTTCTGAAGCTCCAGATAACGTTTCAGATAAGGATCGAGAGCATGACAGGTCTCTTCCGTATATCCCGTTACGGAATCAGCGGCGGCAAGAGAGTTCAGTATTGCCTCTTCTTCTGCTTCAATTACTGCGCGGAAGGGGATATCCATGAGTGATTCATGCAGTATCTGAATATGGGAAAAAGACTCACCATCACCGGATGCGCCGGAAATAACATTGGCGGTGGAGAAGCCGATCATAACGTCTCCGCTGCCGTGTCCCACATGGGATCCTGTTCTTCCAAGCCCCATGGCAGCCCGTCTCAGTATGCGGTGAAGCTGCCGTGAGGAAAGAGGAAGATCAGTGGCGATGATTGACATAATGGATCCTTCATCGTCAGCTTTCGGACATTTTTTCTTTTCCTCCTCCTGCCATTTTCTGATAGTTCTGCCGATTTCCATCCCCTGAATGACAAGATCCTCCATTTTGCCGAAATTGGACTGTACAAGCACACCGATGTGATAAGTTTTTCCATCGATCTCAATCCGGCGGGAGGAAGAACCGATACCACCCTTCAGACCGAAACAGATGGTTCCTTTTCCGGCTCCCACATCACCCTGTTCAAAATCAGCGGAAGCAGAACTGATGGCAGAAAAAACGTGGGACGTGTTAACTGCCCGTTCTTTAATATCGTTCAGATGACAGTCATTGCATTCGCCCACCACGGGATTGAAAGAGAACAGAGGAACCCCCTCTTCCTGACAGCGCTCCACCATATAGCTGACGAGAGCATCCTGCACCAGTCCCACATTCAGCGTATTGGTCAGCGCAATGGGAGATTCCAGCGTTCCCAGTTCATTGATCTGAATCGTTCCCGCCGTTTTCCCGAAACCATTCAGAACGTAAGAAGCCGCCGCCAGCTTCCCTGCAAACATATTGCCCTCACAGGGGAGAATCACAGTAACCCCTGTCTTATGTCTTTCCGTATCAATCGTACAGTGTCCCACTGAAACACCGGGAATATCCCCGATGGAATTTCGTTCCCCTGTGGGAAAAGAACCGATGCCGATTCCGTAATCACGAATTCTTCTGCAGCTCATAAACTATTACCTCACATTACATATATTGATGTTGGGGTGAAAAAAATCTGGCCCCATGATACAAACGGATTTCCCTGCTGTTCAGAGCCGGGCAGTGCTTTCGAAGCCGGTTCTGAACAGTTACAAGTATACCACATGCTCTGGCGAACAGTTACTGTTTTTTTGAAGCAATTCGCCGAAATAGAAAGGGGGCTTTTTATGAAAAGGGAAACAGTTTCTTCACGCAGGATAAACCGGCACAGCAAATCATATTTTACGGGATAGATGTACAATCTGCATATTTTCATTGATAACCTGAAGAAAAAATTATCCAGTCTGCCTTTCACTTTTCGTGTATACTGTCATTAACCGTTAGGGTGCCCTAACAGAATGAATACTGACTGAAATGAGGTGCAGCAGAATGAAAATTTTATTCTATGATACAAAGAATTATGACAGAGAATCCTTTGAACGTAAATGTGAGGAATATCCGGAGATTCAGATTGATTACCTGAAATCGGAGCTTAGCCCGAATACAGCCAGACTGGCGAAGGGATACGATGCAATCTGTGCATTTGTAAGCAGCGATGTGGGTACGGAGACAGTGGAAGTTCTCCATGAGTGCGGTGTTGGATTGATTTTAATGCGTTGTGCGGGATTTAATAATGTTGATGTTAAGAAAACCGGAGAATACGGAATCAGAGTAATGCGTGTTCCCGGATATTCACCGGAAGCAGTGGCGGAGCATGCCATGGCTCTGGCACTTGCAGCCAACAGACGGATTAATAAGGCATATGTCCGTGTTCGGGAGAATGATTTCAGCCTGGGCGGCATGCTGGGGATTAATTTCTATAAGAAGACAGCAGGAATTGTGGGAACCGGTAAGATCGGTGCGGCTATGGCCCGTATTTGTCATGGTTTTGGCATGAAGGTCATTGCCTACGATAAGTATCCGAATCCGGATCTGGATTTTGTAACCTATGTGACGCTGGATGAACTTCTGGCACAGAGTGATCTGATCTCTCTCCATTGCCCGCTGATGGATGAAACCTATCATATGATCAACTGGGACAGCATCCAGAAGATGAAGGATGGCGTTATACTGGTCAATACATCGAGAGGCGGACTTGTGAAGACAGAGGATCTGATTGCAGGTATCCGGGAACGGAAGTTCTTTGCGGTTGGACTGGATGTGTATGAGGAAGAAAAGAAAAATGTTTTTGAAGACCGTTCGGATGATATTATGGAATCCTCCGTTACTGCGCGGCTTTTGTCATTCCCCAATGTAGTGATTACTTCCCATCAGGGGTTCTTCACGGAGGAAGCACTGGCTGCCATCAGTGAGACGACACTGGAGAATGCCATGGCTTTTGAAAGAGGCGAAAAAAACGGCAATGAGGTAGAGTAGGAATTAAGGAAAATGGTATAAGGAATCGTATGATGACAGACCCACGGGATATTCCATGGGTCTGTTTTTCGTATAGTACAGCTCGCCGAATATGCAGTATGACAGCTCAGGATCCAAACTGTTTTGTAATGGCCCTGTTTCAGTATCCTGTCAGCTTGCTATTTATCCTCTTCAATGGTAAAATTGAGGTAACTGTTCAGAGTCAGCCTCGAAAACACTGCGTGTTTCCCAGGCATGGCAGCATTCGGGAGTATGGTTTCGGAAAGGATTGTGTGGCGAATGGGAAGATTTGTGAATCCTGATAACAGTGCATTTCAGGTTGCGTTAAATTCGGAAATATATGTTGATAAAACCGGGTTGATAGAAGAAATCAATAAAGTGCTGGGTACCATGCAGGGGTACATTTGCAACAGTCGTCCCAGACGATTCGGCAAATCTATTACAGCAAATATGCTGTCTGCATATTACAGTAAAGGCTGCGATTCGGAAGAAATGTTTACTGATCTTGAAATTGGAAAGAAAGATGATTTTAAAGACCACCTCAACCAATATGATGTGATCCATCTGGATATTCAGTGGTTTTTGTCAAATACCAAAGATGTTGATCATGTTGTGACATATATTACAAACAGTGTCCTAACCGAACTGCGTGAAGTCTATCCGGAACAGCTTCCTGCGGAAGTGGTTATGCTGCCGGATGCACTTTCACGGATTAAAGAAGCAACAGGACAGAAGTTTGTTGTCATCATTGATGAGTGGGATGTTCTGATCCGTGATGAAGCGGCCAATCAGAAGGTGCAGATGGATTATATCAATTTTCTGCGTGGTATGTTTAAAGGTACCGAACCTACAAAATATATACAGCTTGCTTATCTTACAGGTATTCTGCCGATCAAACGGGAAAAGACAGAATCGGCATTGAATAATTTTGATGAGTATACGATGCTTGATGCCGGCAACCTGGCGCCATACACAGGATTTACTGAAAAGGAAGTACAGGGACTCTGTGAAAAATACAACAGAAGCTATGAACAGATAAAATGCTGGTATGATGGATATATTTTGGAAGACTGCCATGTCTATAATCCCAGGGCGGTTGTAAGCCTGATGACAAAAGGAAGATTTCAGAGTTACTGGTCCGGCACCGGCACCTATGAAGCAATTGTTCCCTTAATCAACATGGATTTTGACGGGCTGAAAACAGCCCTGATCGAAATGCTGGCCGGGGCATCTGTGAGAGTTGATGTAACATCTTTTCAAAATGATACGCTTCATTTTGCGGATAAAGATGATGTTTTCACTTATCTGATACATCTCGGTTATCTTGCATATGATCAGAACACAGAAACTGCATTTGTTCCCAATGAAGAAATCAGGCAGGTTTTAAATAAAGCGGTCAGAAGAAGAAAATGGAATGAACTGCTTGATTTTCAGAAGAAATCAGAAAATCTGCTGGATGCAACGCTGAACATGGATTCAGCGGCGGTAGCTGAAGGAATTGAGAGGATTCATGCAGAATATGCATCTGCCATTCAGTACAATGATGAAAATTCACTGAGCAGTGTGCTTGGTATTGCGTATCTGAGCGCGATTCAATACTATTTCAAACCTGTTCGTGAGCTTCCCACGGGCAGAGGTTTCGCAGATTTCGTGTTTATACCCAAACCGGAATATTCTTATAATTATCCGGCACTTGTGATTGAACTGGAATGGAACAGAGATGCCAGGACAGCTGTGAATCAGATTAAAGAAAAAAAATATCCGACATCTATTGCAGCTTACACCGGTGATATTCTGCTGGTTGGTATCAGTTATGATAAGAAAAACAAAGAACACCGGTGTGTGATTGAGAAATATGAGAAGTAGCGATGCAAAATCAATACAGGGATAACGATAACAGGTATGAATAAACAAAAAGAAATTCTCAGAAACATGATCAGACTGGCGGGAATCGTGGCGGGTGCCACGCTGCTGGGCAGGGTTTTCACAGCTCTCGGGTTTCCGGAGACCAATATTGTGGTGATGTATCTTCTGGCGGTTCTGCTGGTTGCCCGGTTTACGCAGGGATATCAGTACGGGATTCTGTCAGCGGTTGTTTCACTGCTGTGCTATAATTACTTCTTTACTGCACCTTATCACACACTGGCGGTTTATGATCCGGGATATCTGATCACTTTTGCTATCATGCTGGTGACATCTTTTGTGACCAGTGCACTGACTACGAAGGAAAAGCTTCTGACAAAAGAAGCCAGTGAAAAGGGGGAAGAGAGTCAGATTCTCTACATGCTTTCCAGTCGTCTTTCGGATGCATCTGATATGGAGACGGTTCTGCGGATTGCGGTGGCCTGCATCAGCCGGCTGCTGCAGGTCAACACGGGATGTGTTTATGTGGGGACGCTGGGCGATGCCATCTATATTCAGCAGACGGGTACGGAGCAGATTCACCGGAGCCTGCCGGATGCAGAGAAGCTGCGCCGGTGTTTTTCCAGTCTGCGCACTGAATATCTGGAGGATGAGGAGGCGTTCTGCTACCCGGTGGACGGGCGGGAACATCTGCTTGCGGTAATCAGGATTGACAAAAGTGTGACGAAAGAGGAACTGGCTCAGAAGCAGAAGCTGCTTCATTCCATTATTGAAAATATTTCCATGGCCATGGAGCGGATCGAGGTTACGATCGAAAGAGTCCGCGACCGGGAGAATATGGAGCGGGAACGGGAGCGGGCCATTTCTCATGATCTGCGGACGCCTCTTTCCGGGATTATGGGTACATCCGAGATGCTGATGGATATGACGGACCGGGAAGACCGGCGGCAGACAGGGTTGTTTCATGAAGAAAATTTAAATTAGCTGGAAAGCTTGAAAAGACTGGAAAATTTGCAGTTATACAATATTGCAGATTTGCTGGTCTTTTCTTTTATGTAGAGGTATAATAGTACTGTAATATAGGTATATTATACTCTATATAGGAAGGGGGCTTTTTATGAAAAGGGAAACAGTTTATCCAGAATGGGTGCAGGAGCAGCGGGTAAAGGGAACCACTGTAAAAAAAGTCGGGAATACCTACTATCTCTACAAGAGAACGTCGAAAAGGATTCCCGGGAAAAAATATCCCCAGCCGGTTGATAAGTACATAGGTATCATTACACCGGATGGCGTCATTGAACGAAAAAGACAGCAGCTTGCCACTACTTCCATTAAGGTTAAGGAATACGGATTTTCCAAAGCGGTATGGGAATCCTGCCCGGATGACTGGAAGAAAGCAGTCGGTGATGGCTGGGAAGATAAACTGGCCTGTATGATCATGAAATTTTCACCGGAATCATATCTTTCTGTGGACAGAGATATCCGATCAGAGGAAGAACT
>JALFLM010000181.1 GCA_022774705.1 Lachnospiraceae bacterium
AGATCTTTTCCGACGGCATGGAATACGATCCGGAAACGGTGCGCTATCAGCAGTATCTGGGAAGAATCAACCGACATATTGCGAAGCAGGCGGATCTGGTGGTGGAAGTAGTCTACGGCATTCCGCTGATCCATAAAGGGGAGGTACCGGTATGATCAGACAGTTATGGAATGGTTTTAAAATCTCATTTGCCATGTATTCCAGAATTCCTGTGCCGGAAGCGGACTGGACAGATGACAACATGAAGTACAGCATGTGTTTTTTTCCGCTGGTAGGAGCTGTGATCGGAGCAGTCATGTACGCCTGGTATTGCCTGTGCGGACTGCTCCCCTTCGGAAATACGTTTCAGACGGCGGTGTATCTGATCATCCCGGTGATCATCAGCGGAGGCATTCATATGGATGGTCTGCTGGATACGGCTGACGCCTTAAGCTCCTGGCAGACCATGGAGCGCAGACTGGAAATCCTGAAGGACTCCAACTCGGGTGCATTTGCCATTATTACGGGACTGGTCTATTTTATTCTGTATTTCGGTGTAATGTCCGAAGTGGACGAAGGCTCCATCGGCGTGATCTGTATCAGCTTCATTTTGTCCAGGAGCCTGAGCGGTTATTCCGTGGTGACCTTTAAAAAGGCGAGAAATACGGGGCTCGCGGTGGCATTTGCCAACCCGGCTCAGAAGAAAACAGTTCAGATTACCATGATCGTGTTTATCGCAGTCTGCGGGGCTGCTGTTTTATGGATCAATCCTCTGCCGGGGCTTGGGGTTCTTGCCGGGGCTTTGCTGGTGTTTGTTTATTACCGGTACATGTCCATGCATTATTTCGGTGGAATCACCGGGGATCTGTGCGGATTTTTTACGCAGGTTTCCGAACTGGTCATGGCGCTGCTTGCCGTGCTGGTATCGGGGATTCTGCTCTGATCAGACGGAGATTCTGCGGCTCTGATCAATTTGCGGCCGGTTCCTGATAGAACCGGTCAGGAAAGGGAGTGATAGTATGAAAATGATTATCGGCGGAGTATTTCAAGGGAAAAAGGAATTTGCCGTGCAGCAGACGGGAATTGACCTGCAGCAGGCGGCAGACGGCATGACCTGTGAATATGACAGCATTTTTCAGGTGCCCATGATCTATCATTTTCACGAATATATTAAAAGAAGAATGCAGGAGGGGCTGCCGTATAAGGAGATGGCCGGGGATCTGATCCGAAGAAACCCGGATCTGGTGATTGTGACCAATGAACTGGGATACGGCGTTGTACCGGTGGATGCTTTTGACCGTCAGTACCGGGAGGATGTGAGCCGTCTCTGCTGTGAGCTGGCGGCGGCTTCCGATCAGGTGTGGCGGGTCTGCTGCGGAATCGGCACTTGCATAAAAGGGGAACAATTATGAAAATACAGATGTATCTGATCCGTCACGGCAAGACCCGGGGAAATCTGGAAAAACGCTACGTGGGGACCACGGATGAGCCGCTTTGTGAAGAAGGACGGGAGCTGATCCGAAGCTATGTGCAGGGCGGCCTCTATCCGGAGGTCCAGGCGGTGTTTACCAGCCCCATGAAACGCTGCAAGCAGACGGCGGCCATCATTTATCCGGAGCTGAACAGTCAGATCATAACGGGTCTGGAGGAGACCGATTTCGGAATTTTTGAATATAAAAATTATGAAGAGCTGTGTCATGAGCCAGTGTATCAGCAGTGGATCGACAGCAACGGGACCATGGCGGTGCCCGGAGCGGAATCTTCGGAAACATTTCGCAGGCGTATGCGTATCGGATTCGGGAAAATGATGCAGGCCTGCGAGGAGCAGCATATTGAGACGGCGGCCTGCGTGGTACATGGCGGCGTCATTATGGAATTCATGCAGATGTACGGAATTCCGAGAGAAGATTATTATTACTGGCAGGTAAAAAACGGCTGCGGTCTGGCGGCGGAAGTGGAGATAAAAGATGGAAATTTCGTTATTGGCTTTAGGGATTGGATTCGTCCTTGATCTGATTCTGGGAGATCCCCAGGGGCTGTGGCATCCCATCCGTGTGATCGGCTGGTGGATCAGTACCTGTGAAAAAGGAATCCGCAAAATCGTTCCCGATACGGAAAAGGGACTGCTTGCCGGCGGTGTGCTTCTGGTGGTGCTGGTGACGGGATTTTCCACGGCTGTACCGGTGGTTCTGCTGTGGTCGGCACACATGGTTTCTCCCTGGCTTTGCCTGGCGCTGGAAAGCATCATGTGTTACCAGCTGCTGGCAACAAAGTCTCTTAAAACAGAGAGCATGAAAGTTTATAAAGAACTGGTAAAGTCTGATCTGAAGGGTGCCCGCTATGCGGTATCCATGATCGTGGGCCGTGATACGGAAAGGCTGACAGAGGAAGGTGTGGCCAAAGCAGCGGTGGAAACAGTTGCGGAAAATACCTCCGACGGCATTATCGCCCCCATGATATTCATGGCGATCGGCGGTGCAGCAGGCGGATTTTTCTATAAATCGGTCAATACCATGGATTCCATGGTGGGCTATAAAAACGACAGATATCTGTATTTCGGAAGATGTGCCGCTTTATTTGACGATGTGCTGAACTACATACCGGCCCGCATTTCCGCATGGCTGATGATCGCCGCTTCCAGGGTGATCGGGCTGGACCGGAAAAATGCCCGTAAGATCTATCTGCGTGACCGTTACAACCATGCAAGCCCCAATTCTGCTCATACCGAAGCCGTGATGGCAGGTGCCCTCCGGGTGCAGCTGGCGGGAGATGCCTGGTATTTCGGAAAGCTTCATAAAAAGAAATTTATCGGAGACCCTTACCGCCCGGTAGTACCGGAAGATATCAGAACTGCAAACCGGCTGCTGTACGCAACGGCGGTTCTGGCAATTGCGGTATTTACGGGGCTGAAAGCACTGATTCTGTTTATGATATGATACAAGAGTCAAACATAAGAAGTGAGGAGAAACGAGATGCATAATCATGGCGGGGAAATATACGGTCATCATTACAGACTGGATTATTCCGTTAATGTGAATTGTATGGGAACACCGGAATCGGTCATCCGGGCGGCTGCCCGGGGAGCAGCCCTGTCTGCCCGGTATCCCGACGTAAACTGCAGGGAGCTGCGGACTGCGCTGGCTTCTTTTTTAAATATAAAAGAAGATCAGATCGTGTTCGGCAACGGAGCGGCAGATGTGATCTTCTCTGCCATACTGGCCTGGAAACCGAAAACGGTTCTGGTGCCGGCTCCCACCTTTGCGGAGTATGAACAGGCAGCCCGGGTGGTGGATGCCCGGATGAAGTATTACATATTGAAAGAAGAAAATGAGTTCCGGCTGGACAGGGGATTCCTCGATGAGCTGACTCCTGATGTGGATATGGTGTTTCTGTGCAACCCCAACAATCCCACCGGACAGGCGGTGGAGAAAGATGATCTGCTTGCCATTGCCGACCGGTGTGCCGAGAACGGCATATTTCTGGTGGTGGATGAGTGTTTCAATGAATTTCTTGAGGAGCCGAAGGCTTACAGCCTGCTGGGAGAGCTGGAAAAGTATGAAAATCTGATGATTCTGAAGGCATTCACCAAAACCTATGCCATGGCCGGGCTGCGGCTGGGTTACGGTCTGTGCGCAAACCGTGCATTTATGGAAAAAATGGCGGAGTGCAGCCAGCCCTGGTCGGTATCCATTCCAGCCCAGTTTGCCGGTGTGGCGGCGTTAAAGGAAACAGAATATGTGGCAGAAAGCATGAAACATCTGCGAAAGGAAAGCATTTTCCTGAAAGGTGAGCTCATAAGGCTGGGCTTTCGGGTCTATGATTCCCGGGCAAATTATATATTTTTCAAGGCAGCGCCCGATCTGAAACAGGCCTGTGGGGAAAGGGGCATTCTTATCCGCGACTGCAGCAACTATAAAGGCCTTGCTCCCGGATATTTCCGGATCTGTGTGAAGAAGCATGAGGAGAATCTGGAGCTGGTCAGAGTACTGGAGGAAATTGTAAATGGCTAAAGTAATTATGGTGCAGGGGACCATGTCCAATGCAGGAAAAAGCCTGCTGGCGGCGGGGCTCTGCCGCATCTTCAAACAGGATGGCTACAAAGTGGCGCCGTTTAAATCACAGAATATGGCGCTGAATTCCTTTATTACGGAAGAGGGGCTGGAAATGGGACGGGCTCAGGTCATGCAGGCGGAGGCAGCCGGCATCAAACCGTCGGTGCTGATGAATCCCATTCTTTTAAAGCCCACCAATGACACAGGCTCTCAGGTCATCGTAAACGGGGAAGTTCTGGGCAATATGTCGGCGAGGGAGTATTTTGCCTACAAACACAACCTGAAGAAGGATGTGATGGCGGCTTTCAACAAGCTGGCGGAAGAAAATGACATCATCGTGATTGAGGGGGCCGGAAGTCCCGCCGAGATCAACCTGAAGGATGAGGACATCGTCAACATGGGTATGGCAAAGATGGCAAAGGCGCCGGTTCTGCTGGTGGGTGATATAGACCGGGGCGGTGTATTTGCTCAGCTTGCAGGTACCATCATGCTGCTGGAGGAGGATGAAAAGGCCATGGTGAAGGGCCTGATCATCAACAAGTTCCGGGGTGACAAGACGATTCTTGATCCCGGCGTTAAAATGCTGGAGGAAATCACCGGTGTGGATGTGGTAGGAGTTGCTCCCTATCTGCAGATCGAGGTGGAGGACGAGGACAGTCTGACCGAGCGGTTCAACGGAAAACAGGAAGTGGGGATGATCGACATTGCGGTGATCCGTCTTCCCAGAATTTCCAATTTTACCGATTTCAATCCCTTTGAAAGCATTGATGGTGTTTCCCTGCGGTATGTCCACAGTGTCAATGAACTGAAAAATCCCGATATGATCATACTTCCGGGTACGAAAAATACCATGGAGGATCTGCTGTGGATGCGCCAGAATGGTCTGGAGGCAGCAATCTGCAAGGCGGCGGCGGCAGGAAAGATCATTTACGGCGTCTGCGGCGGCTACCAGATGCTGGGTGAAACACTGTCGGATCCGGAGGGCGTGGAAGCCGGCGGAGAAATCAAAGGCATGGGACTGCTGCCCATGGACACTGTTTTCATCGGTCAGAAAACAAGAACCCGTGTGACGGGAACCTTTGAAAACGTGGGAGGTGCCCTGTCAGGGCTGACCGGTATCCGCCTGGAGGGATACGAAATCCACATGGGAATCAGTACGCTGCGGGAAGGAACCGATGCCGGAACGCTGACCCGTATTTCCAATTTTGCAGGTGAAGGCGTACAGATCTGCGAACCAAAAACCGACGGCGTACAGAGTGGCAGTATTTACGGAACCTATGTTCACAGCTGTTTCGATAAAGAAGGTGTGGCAGAGGAAATCGTAAAGGCTATCGCCCGGTCCAAAGGGCTGGATACGGAACAGATCTCCGGTGTCGATTATCAGGAATTCAAAGAAACACAGTATGATATTCTGGCGGATGCCCTCAGAGAGCATCTTGACATGAAACGAATTTACGAAATCATGGAGGAGGGAATTTGATTATGACAGTACAGCTTGAAAATGTGCTTCCCGGAGATATTGAAAAAAGAAGTTTTGAAATTATCGGACAGGAACTGGGACGGGAACTGGATCCCGAGCAGGAGCTGATCATCAAACGCTGCATTCACACCAGTGCCGACTTTGATTACGCCGACAACCTGAAATTTTCGGAAAATGCGGTGCAAAAGGCAATGGATGCCATCAAAAAGGGTGCGGTGATCGTAACCGATACCCAGATGGCAAAATCAGGCATCAATAAACGGGCGCTGGCCCGTTACGGCGGTGAAGTCATGTGTTTTATGTCCGATGAGGATGTGGCAGCGCAGGCGAAGGCAAACGGAACCACCCGGGCAACAGCCTGTATCGACAAGGCCGCAAAACTGGACAAACCGGTTATTTTTGCAATCGGCAATGCCCCCACAGCACTGGTCCGCATCTACGAACTGATCGAAGACGGCAGACTGAATCCGGAACTGATCATCGGCGTACCGGTGGGTTTTGTCAACGTGGTACAGTCCAAGGAACTGATCATGTCCCTGAAGGATGTACCCTACATTGTAGCAGCAGGCAGAAAAGGCGGCAGCAACATAGCAGCCTGCATCGTCAATGCGCTTCTGTATAAGATTGATGACAGAAGAGATTAGCCCGGTACCAATAAAAGCTGATAAGAAGGTAACAGTTCAGACTTCGCCTGAGAAAAAGAGATGGTCAGGAAGAAGTCTGAACTGTTACCTTTTTTGGAGTTTTATGAATAAATCTGATAGTTTTGGGCATAAACTCCGGTAAAAGCAGGAAAACACAGGAGAAAGCTGTAAGTTCAGTCCTCTTTTTTCGTTCCATAAATGTAATTGTTCGGGCGTGTTTCAGACCGGTACCGGATGAACAATTTCTTGTCTTGTTAAAAGTACAGCTGTAAAAGGCAGTCATCTGGAGAGGAGAGATGTTTTATGAGCAACAGGGAAAAAATGAAACTGAACGGAAAAGTTGTTTCCGTTGAAAAGCTTCACGAGCTGGCTTCTGATAATAATATTGAAGAAATCAACCTGGGCGACAGCATCAGCGGGTCGAAAATCCGGGGATGTCGGGAAAAGGAACGGGAATTCGATCAGTGGGAGCTGGCGTACCGGGACGGAAAAAGAATTCTGGTCTATGTGTGAGTTGATTCAGCAGTCATTCAGTGCAAAGACTCTGAAGAAAAACATATTCTCTTAATGAAATAAACACAATTTCATCACAAAAGACTGGTAATATATAGTCATGAAGAAAAGGAACGGCGGTGCCGGATGAGATTCTTCATATGAACATGCGTATTTATTTCACTTAGGAGGCAGATGACATGAGCGAAAATAATGGATATACAGATCATGACAATTACACGGAAGGAAATATTTATTCAAATGGCGGTTCTTCAGGAAGCAGTTGTTCTGACGGTGTGAGTGGTTCAGGAAGCGGCAATGATTCAGAATCCGCCGGCAACGGCAACGGCAACAGCAACAGCAACGGCAACAGCTACAGCTACGGCAGTTACTACAATGCTTCGCCTGCCGGAGTATACAGCAGCGCCGGGAATGGGACCGGTGCCGGCGGTAATGGCGGTAGTGGCGGCAATGGAAGCAGCAGTCAGGGCAGGGCACCTGGAAACAGGGCTCCGAAGAAAAAAGGCAGTCTGCTTCGCAAAGCGGCAGCAATTGCTCTTTCAGCAGTTCTTTTTGGCGGTGTTGCAGGCTCTGCCATGGTCGGAGTACAGTATGCGGCCCAAAAAGCCGGTGTCGTGGCCGATTCTGAAACCCAGAGTTCTCCCATCAGGATTGCGGAATCTTCCGGTACATCAACTTCATCAGAAAGCAGCAGTTCCTCAAACGGAGTGGTGCTGGGAGATGTTTCCGACATTGTTGATAAAGTAATTCCTTCTGTTGTGGCAATTACGAATTCACAGATCTATGAGAATTACAGAAACGGCGGATGGCCCTTCTGGTTTGGCTACGGTTACGGCTCCGGCTCAGATTCGGACAGCAACAGCGAGCAGCAGGAGATTGAGGCAGGCAGCGGTTCCGGCATCATTATCGGACAGAATGATACAGAGCTTCTGATCGTTACCAATTATCACGTAATTGAAGATGCCGATTCGCTGACGATTACATTCAATGATGAAGCAACTGCGAAGGCTTCTGTGAAGGGAACAGATTCTGACAATGATCTGGCTGTAGTAGCTGTTTCCCTGTCGGATCTGAAAGAGAAAACCAAAAATGCCATCGCCATCGCAACCATGGATGCAGCTGATGACTGCAAGGTTGGCCAGGGCGTGATCGCCATCGGCAATGCGCTGGGATACGGCCAGTCCATTACCGTGGGTTATATCAGCGCGCTGAACCGTCAGGTTCAGACGTCAGAGGGAACCACGAAAAATCTTCTTCAGACAGATGCGGCGATCAACCCCGGCAACAGCGGCGGTGCTCTGGTAAACAGCAGAGGTGAGATTATCGGTATCAACTCTGCAAAATACAGTGACACCGATGTGGAAGGCATGGGCTTTGCCATTCCCATTTCAGCGGTCTATGATATCATCGATAATCTGATGAAGCAGACAACCAAGGTGGAAGTTAACGAAAACCAGAGAGGATATCTGGGCATTAAATGTAAGACGGTAGACTCCGCTTCCGCACAGGCGTATGATATGCCTCAGGGTGTTTACGTCTACTCGATTCTGGACGGGGGAGCAGCATCCAAATCCGAACTTCAGGCGAGAGATATCATCACAAAGATCAACGGAACAAAAGTAACCACCCAGGAAGATCTGACGGAGGAACTGAAGTATTATTCCATAGGTGATACCGTTAAATTAACCGTATCCCGCGCAAACGGTACGGAGTACGAAACCATGGAAATCGAAGTGACTCTGGCAAAACAGGTAAAACAGTAAGAAAAATCTTGTCTGTTAGCTTTGAATCCGCTATAATACGAATATGTGCAGCTCCCGGTGAGAGTTTTCACCGGGAGTTTCTTTTTTCATAATAAAACTACTGTTCAGAGCAGATGAATTTACTGAAATGTACCTGGCTCTGAACAGAAAAGAAACAAATGGAGTTGATAAAATGGATAACGAACATAAAGATGACATACTGGAAGAAAACCGCAAAAAAAATTCCGACGATCATCACAACAGCAGCTATGAGGATTTCTGCATCATGTGCAGACGGCCGGAAAGTCAGACAGGAAAGCTGGTCCATCTTCCCGGCAATATCTGTGTATGCTCACGGTGTATGCAGAATGCATTTGACTCGTTTCAGAACAGCGGTCTGCAGTACTCGGATCTGATGAATATGTCGGCAATGATGCCTCCTTTCGATATCATCGGACAGGATCAGGCATCGGACTCCGGCCGGACAGTGGCCGGTGATTCGGATCATGATGAGGTGAAAGAGGACAAAGACAAAAAAGACGGGAAAGAGAAAAAGAACAGGGGTCCCAATATCAGTATGATGTTTATGAATCCCATGCAGGAGCAGGGACGCTATCAGGTGAAGAAAAAGAGTGAGGAGGAAAAGGCCAGGGAACGGGCGGAATTTGATATCCGTACAATCCCTGCCCCTCACCAGATCAAACAGCAGCTGGATGAATATGTGGTTGGACAGGAGAAAGCCAAAAAGGCCATTTCTGTTGCGGTTTACAATCATTACAAGCGAGTATTTGCCGACAATTCCGACGGAGTGGAGATTGAAAAATCCAATCTTCTGATGCTTGGTCCAACCGGAAGCGGCAAGACCTATCTGGTAAAAACGCTGGCACGTCTTCTTGATGTACCGCTGGCCATTGCCGATGCTACTTCACTGACAGAAGCCGGCTATATCGGCGACGATATTGAAAGTGTCATTTCCAAGCTTCTGGCTGCAGCGGACAATGATGTGGACAAGGCAGAGCATGGTATTGTATTTATCGATGAGATCGATAAGATTGCCAAAAAGAAGAACATGAACAGTCGTGATGTGAGCGGTGAATCGGTACAGCAGGAGCTTCTGAAGATGCTGGAGGGCAGCAAGGTGGAGGTACCCATCGGAGGCAGCAGCAAGAATATGATGGTTCCCACTACTACTGTGGATACAGACAATATTCTCTTCATCTGCGGAGGTGCTTTCCCCGAACTGGAGCGTATTATCAGGGAACGTCTGATGAAGAACAATTCCATCGGTTTTGGTGCCAGGTTATATGATGCTGATTCCAAAACGGAGGGAGAGCTTCTTTCCAAAGTGTCGATTGACGATCTGCGTACCTTCGGCATGATTCCGGAATTTCTGGGAAGACTTCCTGTTATTGTTACTCTGGATTCTTTATCAGAGGATTTCCTGGTACGGATTCTGACAGAACCGAAAAATGCCATTATCAAGCAGTATCAGAAGCTGTTTGCCATGGATGAAGTGAAGCTGATATTTGAGGAGGATGCGCTTCGTGTGATTGCCCGGCGTGCGCTGGAGAAGAAGACGGGCGCCAGAGCACTGCGCGCCGTTCTTGAAGAGTTCATGCAGGATCTTATGTATGAGATTCCCAAGGATCCGGGTATCGGCCAGGTAACCATAACCGCTGACTATCTGGAGAATAAGGGCGGACCGGTGATTGCGCTGAGAGGTGTGTGATCAGACCGGGATATAACAGCAAAGGTCCCGGATAAATCTACGCTGTGACACAAACGGATTTCTCTGTGTTTCATATAATAAAAAAAGACCTGATCGGAGCAGATTATGGCATTTTCCAGAGAATGCAGAGAACAGATTCTTTCAGAAGAATATATGGACATTATTACCGGAGAGTACTGGTCACCGGGGTTTACCGATGACCGGATCTCCGGTTTTTGTTCTCAGATGGCAGACAAAGATATGCAGATTGTGTATCTGAATCGATCTTCTGTGCCCGAAATATCATCCAATCAGTATTTTTATCAGAATATTCCGTCACTTTATATACCGCTTTCCACGTCGGCACTGAGTGATGCGGGAATTCTGCAGGCGGCCGATCAGCCCACACTGGGACTGCAGGGACAGGGAGTGATTCTGGCCTTTGCAGATACGGGAATCGATTATACCCATCCGGCTTTTCGGGACAGCAGCGGGAAAACAAGGATTGCCGCAATCTGGGATCAGACTGTGCAGACGGGAGCACCTCCTGAAGGATTTGATTACGGGACGGAATTTGGCAGAGAGGAGATTGACCGGGCGCTGGGATTGGAAAATCCGTTGGAACAGGTGCCGTCGTCGGATGAGGATGGCCACGGAACCTACGTGGCGGGTGTGGCGGCGGGAAGCCGGGTGGTTTCTCAGGGAAATGCCTATCAGGGAGCAGCGACGCTGTCGGAAATTGCGGTGGTGAAGCTGAAGCCTGCGAAAAAATACCTGAAAGAATTTTACCGGATTCAGGAGTCGGCACAGGTGTATCAGGAAAATGATATCATTCTTGCCATGCGTTATTTCAGGGAGCTTCAGACGCGGCTGAACAGGCCCATGGTGGTCTGTTTTACCCTGGGAAGCAATATGGGCGGACACGACGGAGGTTCCCCTCTGGGACTGATTCTGGAGCGGATCTCCAGAGAATATAAAATGGCACTGGTGGCAGCTGCGGGAAATGAAGCGGTGCGGTCCCAGCATTATTACGGAACAGCCCCGTATCAGGATATTCCCGATACGGTGGAGCTGCAGGTGGCGGATCAGGAAGAAGGATTTACGCTGGAGATATGGCCGGATCTGTCGGAACTGGTGACAATTTCAGTCATTTCCCCTTCAGGGCAGAAAACGGAACGGTTTATCCGCAGGCCGGGAACCGGGAGCAGGGTCCTGTTTGTACTGGAAGGAACGGCACTGGATGTGAATTTCTGGTACGATGCATCGGGCAAAAGCAGTCAGATCGTAACGATGAAATTTACACGGCCGGCGCAGGGGCTCTGGAAGATTCAGGTGTATGATCTTTTGCGTTACGGAGGCGGATTTCATATGTGGCTTCCGGCGGAGGGTCTGATAAGACCGGAGACGATTTTTTTAAAGCCGGATGTGGATGTTACGCTGACGGACCCGTCAGCCGGAGAACATCTGATTACAGTGGGTGCCTATGATCATGTTACTGACAGTATTTATCTTCAGTCAGGAAGAGGAAAGACACGAACGGGTCAGCAGCAGCCCACCATTGCGGCGCCGGGAGTTTCTATTGACGGACCGGCGCTGCAAAGCGTTTCAGGATATGAGAAAAGGACGGGAACCAGCGGGGCGGCGGCCATCGCAGCCGGGGCTGCAGCCTCCATTCTGACCTGGGGAATTGTGGATGGCAATCTGCCGGTGATGACCGGAACAACGGTGAAGTTTTTTATGATCATCGGAGCGGTTCGCCAGAATTTGCGGGTTTATCCCAACAATGAGTGGGGATACGGAAAACTGAATCTGTACAGGATTTTTGAAGTTCTTGCAAGCCTTTCGTGACTTTACAGCTCCGGGGAAGCGGCAGTCAGCAGAATGACGGAGAGGAAGATGGCAAAATCTGCGATATTGTAAACGATATGGCTGAGGCGGGCGGGGCGGCAAAACGAAATATAATCGGTCACAAAGCCGCAGGTCAGATGATCGTACACGTTGCTGGCAGCACCGCCGCACATGAGGCCGAAAGCCAGCCGGAGGAGGACGGAGCTCTCTTTTCTGCAGGTAAAAAAGGCAAAAACAGACAGAAGGGCGAGAACACAGCTGGTGAGAACCGATACGAAGCGGGGATGGTTCTGCAGCAGATTCATAAACATTCCCCTGTTTTGGGAATAGCGCAGGATCACCTGCCGGCCCAGGGGACGGGGCAGGTTTCTGTCCTGTCTGATTTTATGTTTGATGTGCTGATCGGGGATAAAAACGGTCAGCGCAGAGACAAAAAATGTGAACATGTAAAGAACCTCCATTTCAAATCTGCTTCTATCATATCACAGGAAATGTATGGATAAAAGAGCCAAAAAAAGTAAAAGAAGCGCTTTTTTTAGCACATGCCGGTACAAAATCCAAAAACCACATCTAAATGAGTTGATAATTTGTTTCATCCGTACTATAATCGCTAACGGAAATTCTTAATTGATATAAATAAAAGTAACCGATAAAATCAGATGGTGATCCGTCTGATGGAGAAAAGGTCCGGGGAGGGGCCGCAGTTTATGAAGACAATTAGAGAAGATGTAAGAAATGTTGCAATTATCGCCCATGTAGACCATGGTAAAACGACTCTGGTAGATCAGCTGCTGCGTCAGAGCGGTGTATTCCGTGAAAATCAGGAGGTGGCAGAGCGGGTTATGGATTCCAATGATCTGGAAAGAGAGAGAGGAATCACCATTTTGTCGAAAAATACGGCAATCAGCTACAAAGGAGTAAAGATTAACGTGGTTGATACACCCGGACATGCGGATTTCGGCGGCGAAGTGGAACGTGTGCTGAAGATGGTAGACGGCGTTATTCTGGTAGTCGATGCCTTTGAAGGTGCCATGCCTCAGACCAAATTCGTTCTGCGCAAGGCACTGGAGATGGATCTGGCGGTTATGGTCTGCATCAATAAGATCGACCGTCCCGATGCCCGTGTAGACGGTGTTGTGGATGAAGTACTGGATCTGTTCATCGAACTGAATGCATCGGAGGATCAGCTTGACTGTCCTTTCATCTATGCTTCCGCTAAAGGCGGTTATGCAGTGCGCGATCCGCAGGAGGAGCCGAAGGACATGTACCCTCTGCTGGATACGATTCTGGAGTATATGCCTGCTCCTCAGGGTGACCCGGAGGCACCGACCCAGATGCTTATCAGTACCATCGATTACAATGAATATGTGGGCCGTATCGGCGTGGGCAAGGTGGAAAACGGAACACTGAAGGTGAATCAGGATGTTGTCATTGTCAATGCCCATGATGAAAGCAAAAAACTGAAGGTAAAAGTCAGCCGTCTGTATGAATTTGATGGTCTGGGAAAAGTGGAAGTGGAAAGCGTGGGAGTCGGCGACATCGTGGCTGTTTCCGGTATCGCAGAGCTTCATATCGGAGATACTCTGTGTGCGCCGGAAGCACCGGAAGCAATTCCTTTTCAGAAGATTTCCGAGCCTACCATTGCCATGCAGTTTATGGTAAATGACAGCCCCTTTGCCGGTCAGGAAGGTAAATTCGTAACCTCCAGACATTTAAGAGACCGTCTGTACCGGGAACTGAATACCGATGTGAGCCTTCGTGTGGAGGATACGGAAACAACGGAATGCTTCAAGGTATCGGGCCGGGGAGAGCTGCATCTGTCCATTCTGATCGAGAATATGAGACGGGAGGGCTATGAATTTGCTGTCAGCAAGGCCGAGGTTCTGTACAAAGAAGATGAAAAAGGCCATCTGCTGGAGCCCGTCGAACGTGTATTTATTGATGTGGACGAGGAATTTTCCGGCAATGTGATCCAGAAGCTGAGCCAGAGAAAGGGTGAGCTGATCGGTATGAGTCCCAACGGCACCGGAAGCACCCGTCTGGAATTCCTGATTCCTGCCCGGGGCCTGATCGGCTACAGAGGAGAGTTTCTGACAGATACTAAAGGCACTGGTGTTATGAACACTTCATTTGAGTGCTACGGCCCGTTTAAAGGCGAAATCAGCTACCGTAAGCAGGGATCCCTCATTGCCTTCGAAACCGGCGAAAGCATCACCTACGGCCTGTTTAACGCGCAGGAGAGGGGAACTCTGTTCATCGGACCCGGTGAAAAGGTATACGCAGGTATGGTAATCGGCGAAAACGGCAAGGGTGTGGACATTGAAGTTAATGTCTGCAAGAAAAAACAGCTGACCAATACCCGTGCCTCAGGCTCTGACGATGCACTCCACCTGGTACCGCCCAAAACCATGAGCCTGGAACAGGCACTGGAATTCATCGACACCGACGAACTGCTGGAAATCACGCCGAAGCATCTGCGCATCCGCAAAAAGATCCTGGATGCCTCCACACGTAAGAAAATGGCACACAGTAAGAAAAACTGATATCTGTTTATCACAACTCCGGGGCTTCATCTGCCGGGTATGAGATAACCTGTGGCGACAGAATGACTGTGATTTCCATGTACAGGATATCACAGTTATTCTGCCGCATTATCTTTATAATTCCGGTGGAAATCTGAACAGTAATTCCCATTACAAATTTCCGTTTATGGTCTTGAAAAAAGACAACATATTATTTATAATAAAATCAATGTCACTAATTTTGCGGCATAATTTGGATATAACTGACAAATTCAGTTTGATATAGATCATATAGAAACACGAAATCGACAAGAACAATCAGAACATTGAAATACAAATACAACAGCATATTGAATATTGACTAAGCAATCAGCAATGATGCCGGAGAAAAGGGCTGCAGCTGCATTTCCGCGCAGGCGGACAGGCGGGACGGTTATGATATGAAGAAAAGGCAGATCTGAAAAAGATCAGGAAGAACCCGCCATATTACAGGTTATATTTTCGGGCAGTGAGCAGGAAAAGAGAGACAGTACATGTAATTGGATTAACAGAACAGGTGGTATTGGATTGGCAGGAAAGTATTATGATCAGATTGTAGAATATATTCTCGGGAATCAGGAGAAGTTCTACCGGCTGGCATATTCGTATATAAAAAACCCGGACGGCGCGATGGATGCGGTGCAGAATGCAATCTGCCGTGCCCTGGAGAAATATCGTACGTTGCGTGACATCAAGGCAGTTAAGACATGGTTTTACCGTATTCTGGTGAACGAATGCCTGATGTATCTTAGAAAACATGATAAGGAGATACCGGTGGATTCAGACAGCTGGGAGGGATGGAACAGCGGTATTTATATAGAATCAGCTTTTGAGCCTGGAGAGGAGATCTGGAAGAAACTGGATCTTCTGAATCAGGAAGTCAGAACCGTAATTATCCTCTATTATTTTGAGGAACTGACACTGAAGGAGATTGCACAGGTGACGCAGACCAATCTGAATACGGTTAAGTCGCGTCTGTATGGCGGACTTCGAAAGCTGAAAGGAATCATAAAGGAGGATTCGGATTGAGCGATCTTGAAGAGGAAAATCGTGATCACTCAGACCGGGGGATGTCGTCTGAGAGGAACGAGGATCAGAAAAGGTTATTTCTGGACCGTGATGAAGAACTGTTTGCACAGGCAAGGATGGTTTATGAAGCGATTCAGATACCGGGGGAACTCAATACAAGAGTCAGAGCAGCGATTGAGTCGGGACAGAAACGCAGAAAGCAACGCTTTTTGTGGCTGATGAGTGCGGGAGCCGCAGTCATACTGGGAATCTGCTGCATTATGTTTCAGCAGTGTTCAAAACAGAATATGGAATTAACAGACCCTTCCCGAAATGTAATCGTGCATTCGCAGATAAAGGAAAGTATCGATGCTCTGCAGACTTCCTGTGAAGCAGGGAAAGAAACGGAGACGGAAGCGTGCCGGATAAGACTGCCGGGAAGGTAAGGGAACGTGGTTTTAAGTCAAAAAAAGGGGAAAATCAAAAAAAAAGCTTGATAAAATCCGGAATCTGTGGCTTTATATATATGGACCAGATTATTTGGAGGTAGACACAGAATGAAGAAAGTAGTTAAATTTGGCGGCAGTTCCCTGGCAAGTGCAGAGCAGTTTAAAAAAGTGGGCGCAATTATCCGCAGCGAAGAAGCAAGGCGTTATGTTGTACCTTCTGCTCCTGGTAAAAGATTTTCCAGCGATACCAAGGTAACAGACCTTTTATATAGCTGTTACAGTCTGGCGGAAGCAGACGAGGATTTTGAAACAGTTCTGGCGGAAATCAGATCACGTTACGATGAAATCATCAGCGGTCTTGGCCTTAACCTGTCTCTTGATGATGAATTCGTTACGATCCGCAAAAATTTTAAAGAAAAAGCAGGCGTGGATTACGCAGCTTCCAGAGGCGAATATCTGAACGGTATTGTGATGGCCGAATATCTTGGATATACCTTCCTTGATGCGGCGAATTATATTACTTTTAAAGAAGACGGCAGCTTTGACGATATGGTGACCAATGAGAAGCTGTCCGCATGTCTGGAGAAGACAGAGAGAGCAGTCATCCCCGGATTTTACGGCGCTTATGTCGACGGACGCGTAAAGACCTTTTCAAGGGGCGGTTCGGATGTGACAGGCTCCATTGTGGCAAAGGCGTGCAGAGCAGATATTTATGAAAACTGGACTGATGTATCAGGCTTCATGCTGACAGATCCCCGCATTGTGAAGGACCCGGAGATTATCGAAACGATTACCTATCAGGAACTTCGTGAGCTTTCCTATATGGGAGCCAGTGTTCTGCATGAGGATGCGATTTTCCCGGTCAGAAAGGCCGGTATTCCCATCAATATACGCAATACAAATTCACCTGAGGATAAGGGAACCATGATCGTGGCCAACACCTGCTACAAGCCGAAATACGCGATTACAGGTATTGCAGGCCGCAAGGGATTTACATCCATCAGCATTGAGAAGGACATGATGAATGCTGAAATCGGATTCGGGAGAAGAGTGCTGTCCGCATTTGAAAAGGCGGGCATTCCTTTTGAACATATGCCGTCGGGTATTGATACCATGACTGTATATGTGAATCAGCATGAGTTTGAAGAACATGAGCAGCTGGTCCTTTCCGAAATCCGCCGTCTGTGTGAACCGGACGTAATCGAGCTGGAAACCGATCTGGCGCTGATTGCAGTCGTAGGACGGGGGATGAAGAAGAACAAGGGAATCGCAGCAAGAGTCTTTGCGGCACTGGCTCATTCCGGCATCAACATCAGGATGATCGATCAGGGCTCCAGTGAGATGAATATCATCGTAGGTGTGGAAAGTAAGGATTTCGAAGCATCTGTTCGCGCAATTTATGATGTTTTTGTAAATATGGAGTTATAAATCAAAATACAGAAATCCGGCAGGAACAATAGCTGTCATAGAATTATGGAATGACAGAGGATGTTTTATTTTTAATTCTCTGGTTGACATTTTGGAGATTATGTTCTATACTCCTATACAACAGTTTCGTCAAGGGCGGTGAGACATTATGTCTTGCCGCCTTTTTTGTATTTATCGGCGCCAGCTGTTACTGCAACAGGAAAACGTAATGGTTTTCAAAAAGGAAGGAGAAATAAATGTCAGCTTGCACATTATCATTTATCGATCCGGTTCAGCCATATCTGCTTCAGACAACTGCCAGATATTATAAGTATCCGGTTTATCAGCGGGGAATTCAGGAATTTTTCGGTTTCTGTACCTACGGTCCAGAAAAAGCAGATGAAGACGGTTATATTACTTTTCGAATGGTTCCGGATGTGGGAATACAGACCTTAATAGCATGTGACCAATCAGAGTTTTCCATCATTACACTTGAACCTGATGTGGAAGCGATGTTTGTAAAATTAAAACCCGAAACTGAATATTTCGGAATCCGTTTTATCCCGGGGATTGTGGGATATGCGCAGAAATTTCTGCAGCAGCCTGTGTATGCCGAGGAAATCCACAGGTATTTTCTGGAGGAAAAAGGCTTTTCTCAGCGGTGCAGGATCTTTCAGCGGGTGTTTGAGGAATTCCTCGGCAGCAGCGCAGAGCATAATCTGAATTCTCAGGTACCGTCTATCTATGCTATGGTCAGCAAAACAAACGGAGATATACGTATCGATGAACTGAGCCGCCATCTGGGATATTCCCAGCGTTATATGAGCAAGATGATCAAGGCCGGTTTCGGCATGTCTCCCAAGACGCTGTGCAAATACATCAAATTTCAGAAGTCCCTGGAATATCTGGGCTGCCGCAGCGATATGGATATTACGGAGGTATCGAATGCACTGGGCTATTATGATCAGTCTCATTTTGTAAAATATTTTAAGGAATTTACCGGTGTCACTCCGAAAAACTACGTGAGCATGGTCAGACAGGACCGCCTGTATCAGAAAATTGAGAATGTCGGCCGCCAGGATATGGATTACTATCATCGTGAAACCTTCACACCCAGAGAATGGAAAAATCTGTTTCTTGCAGAATAGAGAGGCAGGAACAGAGCCGGCGTAAAAAGCGTAAACATAAGTAAAACCATAAGCAAAGTAAAACCGATTGGATTCTTTCTTTTCCTCCTTTTATACGGAAAAGAGAAAAGATGCTCCAATCGGTTTTCTGTGTAAGGATATCTGCAGATATAACCCCATTGCCATATCTCCCGCGCAGATACCGATTCTTAAGATTCATTGGTAAATCAGTTATTCCTGATATTTGTATAATATCACGGAATAGATATTTTTTATTGTAAAAAACGGAGCAAAATAAACAAAAAATAAACAAATAGCAGTTACGGAGAATATATGGACAGAAAATTTTTCCTGTTGTACTTGCGGTGGTATCGGAGTTCGGCTATACTGATGTATGATACGGTAAACAGGAGCCGGATGGGCTTGTTGTTTCCATAAGGATTTGTGAAGACAGTAACGGAGGTTGATTATGGCTGAACATAATATGGGAAAGAATAAAACAGTCTGGAAGGACCGCAGGCATTTTATGTGGTTTCCTTTCAGTTTTACGACTTATGAACTGAAAAATGACCGGCTGTATGAAGAAAACGGTTTTTTCAGCACCAGCTGCGATGAACTGCTGCTGTACCGGGTGGTGGATCTGACCATGAGGCAGACGCTGGCTCAGAAGCTTTACGGAACCGGAACACTGATTCTCAAGTGCCGTGTGGATTCCGATTCGGAGATCCGTCTGGAGAATATCAAGCATCCCCGGCAGGTGAAGGAACTTCTGTCGGATATGATCGAGGAAGCCAGAGCAAGACACCGTGTAGTGGGACGTGAATTCTACGGAGATACCTGCTATATGAACGATTCGGATGATATGGAGGACGACGATGAGATGCGCTGAAAAAGCAGGACGTACTCTGTCAGCCATACTCCTTGTTCTTCTGTGTATTTTGACCGGTATTTTCACCGGGTGTGCCGATGGATCACTGCAGATATCATTTTATTCCGGAGAGACAGATGCCGCGTATACGGGAACAGATTCTGCATATACAGAGACAGAGTCTGCATGTACGGAAACAGATTTTGCATATACAGAGACAGAGTCTGCATATTCGGAAACGGACAGGAATTCAGGGGAGGATTCCGTTACTGAGGACGGAACCTATACATCGCCGGAACAGGTTGCGCTGTATATTCACCGGTACGGACATCTGCCTTCCAATTACATAACGAAAAAGGAGGCGGAGGCTGCAGGCTGGGACAGTTCAAAGGGCAATCTGTGGGAGGTTGCCGATGGCATGAGTATCGGCGGAAGCCGGTTCGGCAACTATGAAGGGGCTCTGCCGGATAGGGATGGCCGCAGATGGTATGAATGTGATGTTAATTATGAGGGCGGCTACAGGGGGGCCGAAAGGCTTCTGTACTCCAGTGACGGCCTGATCTACTATACGGGAGACCACTACAAAACATTTAAACAGCTTTATTAAATGAGATGAGCAGAGCAGGAGACAGAGATCCTGATCTGCGGACAGGGATAAAAAGAGAGACCATAGCACAGCACGAAAAGGATGCTATGGTCTTTTCTGTATCCGGAGGGAAAACTTATGTTGAATCGGAATGGAGATTCGCTGCTTTACATGCAGCTGTATGAATATTATAAAGAACTGATTCTGACCGGGAAGATGAAGCAGGGCGCGAAGCTGCCGTCAATCAGGCAGTGCGCGGCACAGCTTCAGGTCAGCCGGACGACAGCGGAGATGGCTTATATGCTGCTGGCGGCCGATGGTTATATTATTTCCCGTCCACAGAGCGGATATTATGTCACCGGTTTGTGGCAGGAGCACATCCGGAGAAAAGAGCAGAAGAAGGGGACTTCTGCTGCAGCCGGGGGAGCAGCCGGAGAGAGGTCGGCCCGTGCGCATTCGAAGGATGTTGAAATCGATTTTTCATCCACTTCAGGCGGTCAGGAGAGTTTTAATCTGGATTTGTGGAGGCGGTATGTGAAAAGCGCACTGCGTCAGGGGGACAGGCTGATCACGTATGGTGATCCCCAGGGGGAGGAAGACCTGCGCAGGGTGATCAGCGATTATCTGACCAGGAACCGCAATGTGGTGTGCAGTCCGGATAATATTGTAATCGGTGCAGGATTTCAGAGTCTTCTGCATATTTTATGCCCGCTGCTCAGGGGACGGAAAACGATTCATTTTCTGGATCCTCATTTCAAACAGGGGCAGGCGGTGTTTGAGGACTACGGTTTTTCTGTTCATAACGAACCGGACAGTATGGGAACTGCTGATCTGATCTACGCAACGCCGTCCCATCTGAACCGGTGGGGGGATATTATGCCGGTGAAAGACCGTTTTCTTCTGCTGCAGCAGGCGGCGGAGTCCGGAAGCATGGTGATTGAGGATGACTATGACAGCGAATTTGCGTATATCAATCACCCTGCGCAGGCGCTGCAGGGTCTGGACGGAGGGCGGAATGTGATCTATCTCAGTACATTTTCCAGAATGCTGCTTCCCTCCATTCGTATCAGTTTCATGATACTGTCCGATGAACTGCTGAAGGGTTATGAGAAAAGAAAATCTCTTTATAATCAGACGGTTTCAAAAGCCGATCAGATTGCTCTCTGCCAGTATATCCGCGACGGGCATCTGCAGTCACAGATCCGGAAAACCAGAAAAATGTACGAGGAAAAAAGTGGTCATTTTCTGGAGCTTTTCACGGAGATTCTGGACAGGAAAAAACCAGGGCTGCGGATGACGCAGGGAAAATCGGGGATGATAGCAAAGATCGGACTTCCGTCATCCTGTCCTGCCCGGCAGCTGGCCGATGAGATGCTGGATGAAGGAATCCGGGTCGGTATTCTTTCTGATGGGAAGGAACTGTATCATGGCATTTATCTTTCCTGCAGCAGTGTGCCGGAAAAAAAATGGGAGGAATCTCTTGAACTTCTGACAGATAAAATTTTACAGATTTGCGAAAAAAACGCTTGACATATGTGATATAAGTGTTATAGTAGTAATAGAACAAAACAACAAAGATATGGTTGCAGTCCTGGAAAGGACAGAAGGAGTGCATATGAATATCAGTAAGTTTACGCAGAATTCTCTGCAGGCGGTTCAGAACTGTGAAAAGCTGGCATATGATTTTGGCAATCAGGAGATTGATCAGGAGCATCTGCTTTACAGCCTGCTGCAGCTGGATCAGAGCCTGATTCTCAGGATGATTGAGAAGATGGAGATTAATGGAGAGCAATTTACCGGACGGGTCAGACAGCTGATTGAAAAGCGTGTGAAAGTATCCGGCGGCAAGGTATATATCAGTCAGGCATTGAATCAGGTTCTGCTTCATGCAGAAGATGAAGCGAAACGTATGGGAGACGAGTACGTTTCCGTTGAGCATCTGTTTCTTGCCATGCTGGCGGATCCCAATCAGGCCATAAAAGGACTGTTCAAAGAGTATGGAATTACCCGGGAACGTTTTCTCAAGGTTCTGTCTACCGTGCGGGGGAATCAGAGAGTAACCTCTGACAACCCCGAAGTAACCTACGATACGCTGAACAAGTACGGCGTGGATCTGGTACAGCGTGCTTCCGAGCAGAAGCTGGATCCTGTCATCGGCAGAGACAGTGAGATCCGCAATGTAATCCGGATCCTGTCCCGCAAGACAAAAAACAACCCCGTTCTGATCGGTGAACCCGGTGTTGGTAAGACGGCGGTAGCGGAAGGCCTGGCACAGCGTATTGTCCGTGGGGATGTGCCCGAGACCCTGAAGAACAAAACTATTTTCTCTCTGGATATGGGAGCCCTTGTGGCGGGTGCCAAGTACAGAGGTGAATTTGAAGAGCGCCTGAAGGCCGTACTGGATGAAGTCCGCAAGAGTGAAGGAAAGATTATTCTGTTCATTGATGAACTTCATACAATTGTGGGTGCCGGCAAGAGTGACGGTGCCATGGATGCCGGCAATATGCTCAAGCCCATGCTGGCAAGAGGTGAGCTGCACTGCATTGGTGCCACCACGCTTGATGAGTACCGCAAGTATATCGAGAAGGATGCAGCGCTGGAGCGCCGCTTCCAGCCTGTTACGGTGGATGAACCTACGGTGGAGGACACCATTTCCATCCTTCGTGGTATCAAGGACCGTTATGAGGTTTACCATGGCGTGAAGATTACCGATGCGGCTCTGGTCAGCGCTGCCACATTATCTCACCGGTATATTACGGATCGTTTTCTGCCTGACAAGGCCATTGATCTGGTGGATGAAGCCTGTGCGCTCATTAAGACAGAGATGGATTCCATGCCGGCCGAGATGGATGAGCTGCAGCGAAAGATCATGCAGCTGGAGATCGAGGAAGCTGCTCTGAAAAAGGAGACAGACCGTCTGAGTATGGAGCGGCTGGCAGATCTTCAGAAGGAACTGGCGGAGATGCGTGAGAAATTCTCAGCCATGAAAGCCAATCTGGACAGCGAGAAAGCTTCTGTGGAGAAGCTGAAAAAACTCCGCGAGGAGATTGATGCGGTTAACAGTGATATCCAGACCGCACAGCAGAATTACGATCTGAATAAGGCGGCAGAGCTGATGTACGGCAAGCTGCCCCAGCTGAAAAAGGAACTGGAGGCGGAAGAAGAGGCTGTTAAAAAGAAGGATCTGTCTCTCGTGCATGAAGCCGTAACGGATGAGGAGATTTCCAGAATCGTTTCCAGATGGACCGGTATTCCGGTTGCAAAGCTGACGGAAAGCGAGAAGAACAAGACCCTGCATCTGGATGAAGAACTTCACAAACGTGTCATTGGTCAGGATGAAGGTGTGCAGAAGGTAACGGAAGCAATTATCCGTTCCAAAGCCGGAATCAAGGATCCTGATAAGCCCATCGGTTCCTTCCTGTTCCTGGGACCTACCGGTGTAGGTAAGACGGAGCTTGCCAAAGCACTGGCGGAAAGCCTGTTTGATGATGAGAACAACATGGTGCGTATCGATATGAGTGAATATATGGAGAAGTTCTCCGTATCGAGACTGATCGGAGCACCGCCCGGATATGTGGGTTACGATGAAGGCGGCCAGCTGACAGAAGCTGTTCGCAGAAAACCCTATTCTGTTGTCCTGTTTGATGAAATCGAAAAGGCACATCCTGATGTGTTCAATGTGCTGCTTCAGGTTCTGGATGACGGCCGGATCACTGATTCTCAGGGCAGGACGGTGGATTTCAAAAATACGATTCTGATCATGACATCCAATATCGGTTCTTCTTATCTGCTGGAGGGTATTGATGAAAACGGTGAGATCAATGAGGATGCCAGAAGCATGGTTACGCAGGAACTGCGTTCTCATTTCAGGCCGGAATTCCTGAACCGTATCGATGAGACCATTATGTTCAAGCCTCTGACCCGCGATAACATCGGCGGCATTATCGATCTGATGATGAAAGATCTGAACAGACGGCTGCAGGAGCGCCAGCTGTCTGTGGAACTGACAGAAGAAGCAAAGCATTATATTGCAGACAACGGATATGACCCCGTTTACGGTGCCCGTCCGCTGAAGCGTTATCTGCAGAAATATGTGGAGACGCTGGCGGCAAGAATCATCCTTGGCGGTGATATCAGCGAAGGTGATGTGATTCAGATCTGTCTGGAAGGAGATCATCTCGATGCAGTGGTCATCAGCTATCCCAGGGAAAACTGATGCATGTGGGAACAATGTGGATTCTGAACTGCTGAGTTTTTGCAGTGATTATTATCCTGCTGTAAATGAATAAAGTATATACCCGGAACTGCTGATTTCCGGACAGAGTTTCAGGACTTTGCCCGGAAAGCAGATTCCGGGTATTTTTTGTTTTTCAGTATATACTGGAGATGCAGGAAGATGTCAGGCGGATGGGGCAAACTGTATGATCCGGGTCATTGTAATTTTCTGAAAAATCATATATACTGTGGAAAGAAAAGGAAAGCGTGCTGCTTTCCTTTTTCTGGGACAAACCTGAGTACAGGAGGAAATGATTGTGAAAGTTGTGCTGATACAGATGGCTGTAACAGATGAGGAGACCGGCTCCCTGCGTATGGAGAAAGCTGATGCTTATCTGAAACAGATAGAGGCAACGCCGGAAACACCGGATCTGATCCTGTTTCCGGAGCTCTGGAAATGTGGTTTTCAGAATTTTGCCGGTTATGAGGATGCGGCTGAGGAACTTCACGGAGAGACCTGGCAGTTCATGAGCCGCTGGGCAAAACGTCTGCAGTGTTATATTCACAGCGGCAGCTTTGTGGAAAAAAGAATAATGGAAGCCGGTGGGGGAACTGCTTTTTACAACACTTCCGTTCTTTTTGACAGAGAAGGATGTGAAACAGGGATTTACCGGAAAATTCATCTGTTTGGTTTTGAATCCATGGAACAGAAGATACTGACGGCGGGTCAGTCTGTCACGGAAGTGGAAACGGAGTTTGGCAGAACCGGTATGGCAACCTGCTACGATCTGCGTTTTCCGGAGCAGTTTCGGGTGCAGAAAGATGCGGTTCCGGGGATATTTCTCATCACGGCGGCATGGCCTGCGGCAAGACTGGAACACTGGAGACTGTTTAATCAGGTGAGGGCTGTGGAAAATCAGTGTTATGTGATTTCATGTAATGCGGCCGGAACCTGGTGCGGTGTCACCGGAGCCGGACACAGTATGATCACGGATCCAATGGGAAATATTCTGGCGGAGGCATCAGAGCAGGAAGAAATGATAAGGTGCGATCTGAATCCCCGGCTGTCAGAAAAATGGCGCGGGCAGTTTCCGGCGCTGAAAGACCGGAAAGAGATTTCGGTGAGCTGACAGAAGCATCCTGATTGAAGGTGCAGATTTATTATACAAGGAGGAAATATATGAAAAGCCCTTTAACGACATTGTGTTATATGGAAAAAGACGGGAAGTATCTGATGCTTTACCGGAATAAAAAAGAAAATGACGTAAATGAAGGAAAATGGATCGGAATCGGAGGGCACTTTGAAGAGGGGGAAAGCCCTGATGAATGCCTGCTGCGGGAAGTTTATGAGGAGACCGGTCTGAGGCTGACCAGTTATCGGTTTCGTGGTATGGTGACGTTCTGTGCGGACGGATGGCCGGTGGAATATATGTGCCTGTATACAGCAGATGGATTTGAAGGTGAGCTCAGGGAAAACTGCAATGAAGGAGAACTGCGCTGGATCGAAAAGGAGAAAATCCAGGATCTCAGGCTGTGGGAGGGAGACCGGGTATTCCTGAAGCTTCTGATGGAAGACAGCCCGTTTTTCTCACTGAAGCTTCACTATGTGGGAGATGATCTGGTGGAATGCAAACTTCATATGTAGAGCTGCAGCCGGGGAGACACGGCTGGATAACAGATTTATATGAGAGGAAAGCCATTGAGAAGAAACCAATTGAGAAGAAACCAATTGAGAGGAAACAGATTTATGAAAAGGTTATTTGTTTATTTAAAACCGTATAAAAAAGAATGTATCTGTGCTCCGCTGTTTAAAATGCTGGAGGCCACATTTGAATTGTTTGTACCGCTGGTTATTGCGGCAATCATTGATACAGGTATTGCATCCCGGGATACAGGTTATATTATACGGATGTGTCTTGTTCTGGTGGCGCTGGGGCTCATCGGTGTAACCTGTTCCATAACGGCTCAGTATTTTTCAGCCAGGGCAGCTGTAGGCTTTGCCAGCAGACTGCGTCACGCTCTGTTTGAGCATCTGCAGAGTCTTTCCTATACGGAAATCGACCGTCTGGGTACTTCGACCATGATTACCAGGATGACCAGTGATGTAAATCAGGCACAGAGCGGTGTAAATATGACACTTCGTCTGTTCCTGCGGTCACCGTTTATTGTATTTGGCGCCATGGTTATGGCATTTACCATTGATTTCCGATCAGCTCTGATTTTTGTGGCAGCGATTGCTCTGCTGTCTCTGATCGTATTTGTGCTGATGCGGATATCCGTGCCGCTGATGCGTCAGGTACAGCAGAGGCTGGATTCCATTCTGGGAATCACCAGAGAAAATCTGACAGGTGTACGTGTAATCCGGGCCTTTGGTCAGGAAGAGCATGAAAAGGCAGAGTTTGAACAGAGAAACAGCCTGTTTACATCGGTTCAGAAAAAGGCGGGTAAGGTATCTGCACTGATGAATCCGCTGACCTATGTGGTCATCAACGCAGCTGTAATCTGGCTGATCTGGACAGGCGCCGTTCAGGTTAATCTGGGCATTCTGACCCAGGGACAGGTGGTGGCTCTCTATAATTACATGTCACAGATTCTGGTGGAACTGATCAAATTTGCCAATCTGCTGGTAACGATCAACAAGGCCATTGCCTGCGGAAACCGGATTGCGGCCGTATTTGATGTAAACAGCAGCATGAAGGAAGGAACCGTTGATACACTGGATGGCATCGTGAATGCGCCGGAGGAAAACGTAAATGTACTGAAAGAAAACGTAAAATCAGTACCTGCAGTTCGTTTTGACCATGTCAGTCTGACATATCAGGGAAGTCAGGATACGTCGCTGGAGGACATTAATTTTGAGGTGTCCCGGGGCAGCGTGACAGGAATCATCGGCGGTACCGGTTCAGGCAAAACGTCGCTGGTCAATCTGATTCCCCGGTTCTATGAAGCAACTGCAGGTTCTGTGCAGGTAAACGGACGGGATGTCCGAGAATACCGCTATGAGGCACTGAGAAAGGGAATTGCTGTTGTTCCCCAGAAAGCGGTGCTGTTTCACGGGACCATTCGGGATAATATGCGGTTTGGCTGTGAACAGGCATCGGATGAGCAGATCATGGAAGCAATCAGAACGGCCCAGGCTCTTGATGTAGTGGAAAAGAAGGGCGGTCTGGATGCCATGATCGAGCAGGGAGGGCGGAATCTTTCCGGCGGGCAGCGCCAGCGTCTGACCATTGCCAGAGCACTGGTATCAAAACCGCAGATCCTGATCCTGGATGACAGTGCATCGGCTCTTGATTATGCAACAGATGCTGCATTGCGGAAATCCATCCGGGAACTGCCCGATACGCCCTCTGTCTTTATTGTATCCCAGAGAGCCTCATCCATCCGTCAGGCAGATCAGATCATTGTACTGGATGACGGCCGGATGGCCGGAAAAGGCACTCACGAGGAACTGCTGAAATCATGCCAGGTTTATCAGGAAATCTATTATTCTCAGTATCAGAAGGAGGTGCAGGCATAATGGCAGAAGATAAAAACAGAAAAACAGCTTCCGTTCGGGAGACCAGCCGGAAAGGTACCGTAGGGAAGGTTCTGCATTATATCCGGCGCTACTGGGGATTTCTGGCGGTATCCCTGATTCTGGCAGTTATAACTGTAGTGCTTACTCTGTATGTTCCGATTCTGATCGGACGTGCCATCGATCATATTGTTGCTGCAGGAAGAGTTGACTTTGCAGCTGTGGGAAGGATTCTGATCAAAGTCGGAGCCGCTGTGGCAGTAACCGGCATATGCCAGTGGATCATGAATATCATGAACAATCACATCACGTATCATGTGGTTCATGACATCCGGGAGGAAGCCTTCCAGAAGATACAGGTTCTTCCACTGAAATATCTGGACGCCCATGCTTACGGTGAAATCGTCAGCCGCGTTATTGCGGATGTGGATCAGTTTGCAGACGGTCTGCTGATGGGCTTTACCCAGTTTTTTACAGGTATTGTAACAATTGGCGGAACACTGATCTTCATGCTGACGATCCATGTGCAGATTACTTTCATCGTGGTTCTGCTGACACCGCTCTCTTTTGTTATTGCCAATTTTGTAGCGAAAAATACGTACTCCATGTTTCAGCAGCAGTCTGTAACGAGAGGGGAGCAGACCGCACTGATCGACGAAATGATCGGCAATGAAAAGGTGGTGCAGGCGTTCGGGTACGGAGACCGTGCGCTGGAACGCTTTGATGAAATCAACAGCCGTCTGGAAAACTGTTCTCTGAAGGCAACATTCTTCTCCTCCCTGACTAATCCGGCTACCCGTTTTGTCAACAATGTGGTATATGCGGCAGTGGCTCTTGCCGGTGCGCTGACCGTGCTCTCCGGCGGGATGACTGTGGGTAATCTGTCCAGCTTTTTAAGCTATGCCAACCAGTATACAAAGCCCTTTAACGAAATCTCCGGTGTCATCACGGAGCTGCAGAATGCGCTGGCATGCGCAGCCAGAATCTTCAGTCTGATTGAAGAAGAACCGCAGGTACCGGAGGCCGGTGATGCAAAAACGCTGGAAAATGCACGGGGCAATGTGGAGCTGGATCATGTGGACTTCTCCTATGTGCAGGATAAGCCGCTGATCGAAAATCTGAATCTGTCCGTAAAGCCGGGTCAGCGTGTGGCGCTGGTAGGTCCCACCGGCTGCGGAAAAACCACCATTATCAATCTGCTCATGCGTTTCTACGATGTGGATGCCGGCGGAATCCGGGTGGACGGAACCGATATCCGCGATTATACCAGAAAAAGTCTGCGAATCAACTATGGCATGGTACTGCAGGAAACCTGGCTGAAAGCAGGAACGATCCGTGACAATATCATCATGGGAAAACCGGACGCGACGGAAGAAGAAATCATCGCAGCCGCAAAAGCTTCCCATGCTCACTCCTTCATCAGACGTCTTCCTCAGGGATACGACACAGTCATCAGCGAAGACGGCGGTATGCTGTCACAGGGACAGAAACAGCTTCTGTGCATCACCCGCGTTATGCTCTGCCTGCCGCCCATGCTGATCCTGGATGAGGCAACCTCATCCATCGATACCCGCACGGACCTGAAGATTCAGGAAACATTTGCCCGGATGATGAAAGGCCGTACCAGTTTTATCGTGGCACACCGGCTTTCCACCATACAGAATGCGGATGTAATCCTCGTCATGAAGGACGGACACATCATAGAGCAGGGCAGTCATGAAGAACTTCTCGCCGGAGGCGGGTTCTACAGCGAACTGTATTACAGCCAGTTTCAGAACTGATTGCATTTGTATAAATCTCACTTCCAGGCCTGCCCGCGGTAGCGGTTGAAGCAGGCAAACACTTCCTGAGGGCGGGGCATGGCCAGATCGGAACCAGGACAGGATCCATCGGCCAGTGCCTCCAGCCCCTTACTCTGAACCAGTTTCATCAGTTCACTGACAATTTCACGCAGATTTCTTTTGCCGTCACAGTAATGCATCTGAGCATATTTCAGCATGAAAGAAAGGGCTGCAGTCTGTTCGCTGTCGGCCAGCTGTTCCACATAGCGCAGATCCACTGTATCCCGGTTAATGGAGAAGGCGTCCCTGCCCAGCGTCTTCATCTTAATCCGGTCACTGCCGCGAAAACCCCTTGCAGCCCGGGGAATCCGGCTGAAAGCGGGCATGGATAAAGCCTCATCCGGAAGCTCCGGAGCAGGAAAACGGGAGGCTTCTTCTTTTGCGAAAGACGTGATTTCTTTCGGAATATAGCGATCCATCTGGATGATGCAGTCAGCCACATGGAAATAGGAACCGGAGCTTCCGGCCACCATAATTGAGGAGATCCCCTGTGTCTGAAACAGCATCTGAACCCGTTCGATAAACGGTGTGATGGGCTCCTGATCACGGTGAACCACCCGCTGCATCAGTTCATCACGAATCATGAAATTGGTGGCACAGGTATCTTCATCAATGAGGAACAGCGAGGTTCCGGCTTCCATGGCTTCCATCACATTGGCTGCCTGGGAAGTACTTCCGCTGGCATCCTCTGTACAGAACGCATGCGTATCCTTTCCGTTGGGCAGGTTATTGATAAACATGGAAATATCCGTGTTCTGAATGCTGCGTCCGTCCTCGGCGCGGATCTTCACAGCGGAAGCATCGGTGATAACGAATTCCCGTCCGTCGCCGGCAATATGATTGTATACGCCAAGCTCCAGAGCTTTCAGAAGAGTGGACTTTCCATGATAACCTCCGCCTACGATCAGCGTGATCCCTTTTCTGATCCCCATGCCTCTGATGGTTCCTGTATGAGGGAGTTCCATGACAATCTCCAGAGAAGCAGGAGATACGAAAGGAACCGCTCCTTTCATGGGGCGCTGTGAAATACCGCTTTCTCTGGGCAGAACCGAGCCGTTGGCAACGAATGCCGCCAGCTCTCTTTTTTTCAGCTGACTGCGGATATACTCCTGATCTTCTGCCAGCTGAATGACGGAAAGCAGACGTTTCTGTTCGAGGCTTTTGCAGTACAGTGTCTTTCTGATACAGTCCGGAAGAAAATCAAAAAGGATTTTGATCAGTTCCTGTGAATTGATGGTACGTCCGTTGGCAGGAAAACCGATCTCCATGCGGACGAGAACATCACCCTTTTCCGGTGAGATGCGGCAGGCGCTTCTTTCCAGAACTTCCTGCCCCGGACGGCTGACAGCAATCAGACCGCTTTTACCGGATCCCTTCGCTTTGAAGTTGTACTTTTCAATCTCCTGATGGAAAAGCCGGATCAGATGATCCTGCAGGGCAATCCTTTTATGGGGCAGATCGTACAGCGCTGCCGGAAAACATGCCTTTCCTCCGGGAACCAGAATGCTGACCCGGGAAGGGGAGGCAAAGGGATCTCCCTGCACATGTTCAATATTGAGAATATAATCGCCGAACTGATAGCTGCCTTTTGTATCCTTGTAGGCGGGATAACTTCTGCGATTGATGGAAATAAGTGTATTTTTCAAATCGATATTGCTTTTCATAATAAATAAGCCTCCTGACTGATTAACATTCGAAAATGAGTCTGAATGCAGTATAGCACAGATGAAGACAAAATGCAAACAGATGTTCTGAAAAGAACACCAGGTAAAAATACTGCAGTTCAGCAGATTCCAGCGAATGACTGCAAAAAATAAAAGTATCTCATGACCGTTTTTTACTGTTATCTTTAGTAAAATTAACAGAAAATTGATTGATAAAACATATAATAACAGAAAATAATACCAATAAATACTCGGATGTGATACAATACTGCCATGGAAAGTTGATATAAAGTTTTCGGAAATGAAATGGAGGTATTTTATGGCAGCATTTGATCGGGTATTATCGGGGTATCCCAGTATGGATCAGGTTCTGGATTATATCCGGCTGGGTGATAATGTGGTGATTCAGGTTACCGGTATGGATGAATTCCGTTTTTTTGTGGAGCCTTATGTGGAGCAGGCAAAAAAAGACGGCAGGAATCTGATCTATTTCCGTTTTGCCAGCCATGCACCGCTGGTAAAGAAAGAGGATGCAAAGTGGTACTGCCTTGATCCGGGAGAAGGCTTTGAGCAGTTTACCATCCGGGTTCACAGGATTATTGAGAAGGAGGGGCGGGATGCATTTTATGTGTTTGACTGCCTGTCGGAGCTTCAGGTGGCCTGGGCCGCCGATCTGATGATGGGCAATTTCTTCTGCGTGACTTGTCCGTTTCTGTTTATTCTGGATACGGTTGCCATGTTTCCTGTCATCCGCGGTGATCATTCTCATGAGACGATTGCGCGGATTCAGGAAACGACACAGCTTTTTCTCGATGTTTATTCCGATGAAAAGAATATTTATCTGCATCCGGTAAAGGTGTGGAACCGCTATTCGGCTACCATGTTTCTTCCTCATCGGGCTGATAAACAGGAAAAGGTCTTTACAACGCTGACGGATTCGGTAAGTATGAGCCGGTACTATTGGGTGGTTGGGCAGTATCTGAGTACGGAGGATCAGAATCTGGACAGCTGGGAACGCTATTTTCAGAAATCACGTACCTGTGAACCGTCCCAGGAAGAAGAAATTAAATCGAATTTCTGTCGTATGATGATGACGAAGGATTCGAAAATCCGTGAGATGTTCGGGAAATTTTTCGAGATAAAAGATTATTATCGGGTAAAAGACCGGCTCATCGGCAGCGGGAAGATCGGAGGTAAATCCTGCGGTATGCTTTTGTCACGCAGTATTGTGCAGAAATGTCTCCCTGAACTGTCAGAGCGGATGGAACCCCATGATTCTTTTTATATCGGAAGTCATGTATTTTACACCTATCTCGTTTACAATAAATTGTGGGATCTTCATGTAGCTCAGAAAGAAAAAGACAGATATTATGAGCTGGCAGGGCAGCTTTCCGATGGAATTCTGCACGGTGTATTTCCGGAAGCAATCCGCAGTCAGCTGCGAAGAATGCTGGAATATTACGGTCAGGCACCAATTATTGCAAGATCCAGCAGTATGCTGGAGGATGGTTTCGGCAATGCATTTGCCGGGAAATATGAGTCGGTTTTCTGCGCCAATCAGGGGACGCCGGAGGAACGTCTGGAGAAGCTGGAGGATGCAATACGGATTGTTTATGCCAGCGCGGTGGATCCTTCCGCACTGGAGTACAGGAGAAACCGCGGGCTGGATGCGCTGGAGGAACAGATGTCAATTCTGGTGCAGAGAGTTTCCGGCTCTATGCACGGAACGTATTTCTTCCCTTCGGCGGCAGGTGTCGGGTATTCTTACGATACGTATGGATGCAGTCAGAATCTGGATCCGGAAAAGGGCATGCTCCGTATGGTTTACGGTCTGGGAACTCGGGCGGTGGACCGGACCGATAACGATTATCCCAGGATCATACATATAGATAAGCCGGAGCATACATATCTGACAACCATGAACGAAAAAGTGAGATTCTCCCAGAGAAAGCTGGATGTCATACATCTGGAGAAAAAAGATGTGGTGGAAATTTCTCTTGAGGAGATGATGAAGGTAACGCCCAGGTGGTACCATAATCTGGTGCTGGAGCATGACAGGGAGATGGAACAGAATTATTACAACACCAGAGGTGTGCGCCGGGATATCTGCTTCGGAACCTGCCATGGATATGTGAAGAACCGGCAGTTTCTGAAAGACATGGAGCTGATTCTGGCCACACTGGAACGGGAATATACCTATCCGGTGGATATCGAATTTACAGTCAATTCCAATGAAAGGAAAGAGTATGTAATCTGTCTGCTGCAGTGCAGACCATTGCAGGTATTTTCAGGGGAGGGGAAAATCGAAATACCCGATATACCTCAGGAGAAGATCCTGTTTGAAACAACGGGAAGTTCCATGGGCAAGCCGCAGCAGAAGCAGCTGGATGCTGTTGTACTGGTTGATGCGAAAGCTTACTATGATTATCCTTACAAACGGAAGCCGGAAGTGGCGGATCTTCTTACGATGATCAATACTTCATTTCGGGGAAGCGGTAAAAATGTGCTTCTGATGGTGCCCGGAAGAATCGGGACCTCGTCACCGGAGCTGGGAATACCGGTGAAATTTGCAGGGATTTCCCAGTTCTGTGCCATCGTTGAAATGGATGACGATCAGTCCGGCTATTCACCGGAGCTGTCTTTTGGCAGTCATATGTTCCAGAATCTGGTGGAAGCGGAGATTTTCTATACAGCTCTGCTTAAAACAGGGAAGGAAGGTGCAGAGAAACGTGAAAAACTGCTTTCCGGTATCGGAAAAATGTGTGAATTACCGGAATCGTACCGGCATTTATCGGATATGGTGCATGTATATCAGACAGAAGAAGCGGGACTGACGCTGTATTATGATATGGATAAAGGAAGGACGGTGTGTGGAATCAGCAGGTAAAAAACAAAAAATAATTTTAAAATATACTTGACAAATAGGAATACTTGGTATAATATATCAGACATACAAAACATACTAATCCGGTATGAGAAGTAAAGCTAACAGAAAGGGGAAACGTTCATGATGAAAAAAATGGCATCCTGTAGAGCGATGTGTTGCTGCAGCAGCTGCGAGGGCTGCAATGTGATGTGTATGTGCGGGATGCACAGTGATTTTCATGATGCGTTTTGTGTGCCTGATTGTTTACGAATGAAGTGCATGGCAGTTCCCGATGCGGGTGATTGATGCTGTTATGATTATGATATTCGGGCAGGTGCGAACGCGTACCTGCCTTTTTTGCAGTCAGAGACCTTTTTACAATTACAGATAAACCAATAAGTCGGAAATCATTTCAGCTGACCGGAAAACCGGAGGTTTGAACAGGACAGAAATCCGGCTGCAGGCATAAAGCATGGGAACGTGCAAAGCATGAAAATGTGCAGAGCATGGGAACGTGCAGAGCATGAAGACGTGTGCAGAGCCTGCGGCGCGGAAATCAGAAGTTCAGACCTTCGGTTTTTTCTATGCCGGCATGATCTGTAAAGGAAAACAAACGTGCAGGATGAAAATACGGATATAAAATGAAAATCAAAAATCAGAAATCAAAAAAATGGAAAGTAAGAATTGAAAATATGAATCGGAAATAAAAATCCGAAAGTGTATGAGCATGGAAAGAGAGGAGAAAATTATGAGAAAAAGATTAGTAAGTTCAGGTTTGGCAGCAGTTCTGGCAGCAGCTTTGGCAGCAGGAAGTCTGACAGGATGCGGAGGCGGAAAAGGTAATGATGCGGCAACAGAAGCGGCCAAAAATGCATCGGCTGCCGATAAAGTCACCATTACCAATGTCTCCTACGATCCAACCAGAGAGTTATACGAGCAGTACAATAAAGTTTTTGCAGAACACTGGAAGGAACAGACGGGTCAGGACGTGGAAATCACCCAGTCACATGGCGGCTCCGGTAAACAGGCTCTGGAGGTAGCCAACGGTCTGGAAGCCGATGTGGTGACTCTGGCGCTGGAGTATGATGTAAAGGCTGTTGAGGATGCCGGTCTGATCGAGCCCGGCTGGAAAGAAGAGTTTGACAAGGACAGTTCTCCGTACACATCAACCATTGTATTTCTGGTAAGAAAAGGGAATCCCAAAAATATTAAGGACTGGGGAGATCTGGTGAAGGACGGCATCGGTGTTATTACACCAAATCCCAAAACCTCCGGCGGTGCCAGATGGAATTACCTGGCTGCATGGGCATATGCGGACAAGCTGTACAGCGGAGACGAAACCAAAATCAAAGACTTTATGAAAAAATTATACGAAAATGTGCTGGTTCTTGATTCCGGTGCAAGAGGTGCAACCACATCTTTCGTGGAAAACGGACAGGGCGACGTACTCCTTGCATGGGAAAATGAAGCGTATCTTTCCATTAAAGATGCTCCCGATGATTATGAAATCATAACACCCAGCATCAGTATTCTGGCTCAGCCTTCCGTTGCAGTTGTGGATGAGGTGGTTGATGCCAGAGGAACCCGTGATGTGGCAACCGGGTATCTGAAATATCTTTATTCTGATGAAGCACAGAAAATCGCAGGAGACAATTTTTATCGTCCTTCCAATGAAAAAATCCTTCAGGAATACAGCGACACCTTTGATCTGAATATCAACCTGGTAACCATCGATGACTTCGGCGGCTGGGATAAAGCGCAGGAAACCCATTTTGCCGATGGCGGTGTTTTCGATCAGATTTATGAAAAATAGACAGGTGTGAAAAACAGACGGATCAGCCCTTCGGGGCTGATCTGATGAAGAAGAAAAGCAGAAGGAGTTATGAAGGCCATGAAAAAAGCTGGTAAACGGGTGATTCCCGGTTTTGGATTGTCGATGGGAGTTACACTTGCCATATTAAGCTGTGTTGTATTGATTCCACTGGCATCACTGGCTGTTTATTCTTCGCAGCTGGGCATAAAGGAATTTAGTGAAGTGGTAACAAGAGAGCGGGTGCTGTCAAGCTTTTATGTCAGTTTTCTCACGGCTGCTGCTGCAACGGCTGTCAATGCAGTTATGGGTGTGGTGATTGCATGGGTTCTGGTACGGTATGATTTTCCGGGTAAACGGATTATGGACGGGATGATCGAGCTGCCATTTGCCCTGCCCACTGCAGTGGCGGGCATTGCACTGACCTCTCTTACATCGGATACGGGATTTGTGGGACGTTTTTTTGCACGCTTCGGGATCCGCATTGCCTACACCAGAATCGGTATTACCATTGCTCTGGTTTTCATCGGGATTCCTTTTGTGGTAAGAGCGGTACAGCCGGTGCTGGAAAAACTGGATTCTTCCTGTGAAGAGGCGGCCAGAGCGCTGGGAGCGGAACCGTCGGTTGTTTTCTGGAAGGTCATTTTTCCGGAACTGAAGCCGGCGTTGTTTACCGGTGCAGGACTGGCTTTTGGAAGATGCCTGGGAGAATACGGAAGCGTTGTATTTATAGCAGGAAATAAACCCTACTATACGGAAATAACGCCTTTGATCATCATGTCCGAACTGCAGGAATATGATTACGCCAGTGCCACGGCAATCGCACTTGTCATGCTGGCTGCCTCATTCCTGATTCTGTTCCTGGTGAATCTGGTACAGGCAAAAAATTCACAAATTTTACAGGGAGGAAACGGCTGATGCAGGAAAATAGAAAATCATCAACGGTTACAAAATGGTTTCTGATCGGAATCAGTGTTCTGTTTCTGGCTGTTATGCTGCTGCTTCCGCTGATTACGGTCATTACCGAAGCACTTCGCAGCGGATGGGATGTGTACATAGAATCGGTTTCGGACGAATATACGATCAAAGCGCTGCAGCTGACGATTGAGGCAACAGCAATATCCGTAATCATCAACACGGTTTTTGGACTGTTTGCGGCGTGGGCCATTACCAGATTTCAATTTAAAGGCAAAAAGCTTCTTACTACGATGATTGACATACCGGTTACGGTTTCACCGATTATTGCAGGTCTGATTTTCATACTGATTTTCGGGCGGCAGAGTGCTTTGTACCCTTATCTGCAGTCCATGGGAATTAAGGTTGTATTTGCGGTTCCCGGAATTGTACTGGCAACGATCTTTGTAACGTTTCCGTTTGTTTCCAGAGAATTGATTCCGGTCCTTGAAGTTCAGGGAACGGATGAAGAGGAAGCAGCAGCGCTGATGGGTGCAAAGGGATGGACGATTTTCAGCAAAATCACTTTTCCTCATATTAAGTGGGCTTTTGTTTACGGTGTTGTACTGTGTACTGCAAGAGCTATGGGTGAATTCGGTGCTGTATCCGTTTTATCCGGTCATCTGCGGGGGAAAACCAACACACTTCCCCTGCATATAGAAATTCTGTTTAATGAGTTCCAGTATGTTCCGGCTTTTGCCGTGTCTTCGATCCTGGTGGTTCTGGCGATTTTCATACTGGTTGTACGAAGTATTGTGGAATATCGTGGAAAGAAAGAGGATGCAGAGAATGTATGTTGAACTGAAAGATATTAATAAAACATTCGGAAACTATAAAGCTTCCGATCAGGTGAATTTCGGAATTGAAAAAGGAAAACTCATCGGACTTCTGGGTCCCAGCGGAAGCGGAAAAACAACGATTCTGCGTATGATTGCCGGTCTGGAATCACCGGACAGCGGAGAAATCGTAATTGATGGAAGAGTGGTCAACAATATTCCTGCCAGTGAGCGGGGAATCGGCTTCGTCTTTCAGAATTATGCACTGTTCCGATATATGACGGTATTTGACAATATTGCCTTTGGACTGAAGGTGCAGAAACAGGATAAAGCAAGAATTAAAGAACGGGTCAGCGAATTGATTCGCCTGATCGGTCTGGAAGGGCTGGAAAAGCGTTATCCCAGTCAGCTGTCTGGCGGTCAGCGGCAGAGAGTGGCCTTTGCCAGAGCACTTGCTCCTAATCCACAGCTGCTTTTACTGGATGAGCCCTTTGCTGCCATCGATGCCAAAGTCAGAAAAGAACTGCGCAGCTGGCTGAAGGATATGATTGAAAAGCTGGGCATCACCAGTATTTTTGTTACCCATGATCAGGAAGAAGCGATAGAAGTAGCTGATGAAATTATTATAACCAACCGGGGACGGATCGAGCAGATCGGCACACCGCTGGAAATTTACCAGAATCCGCAGACTGCATTTACCGCATCATTTTTCGGGGAAACCGCAATTCTGGAGGATTATCATGATTTTGTGAATTTCGATGAAATTCCGGGAGCGGAGCATGCCATTGTCCGGCCTGAATTTGTCAGTGTTCGGAAAAAGGATGAGGTGCAGAAGTTTAAAAGTTCCGCATCGGAGGGAATCGTCGAAAGAGTGGCTTTCCGGGGAGACAGAATAGAACTGCGTGTCCGGGTCAATCATTCAGTGCTGACGGCACACCGCGGACTGGAAGAACAGCCGGTGGAGGTCGGAGAAACGGTCAATGTATTTCTGTACCGCATCTTTGTTACGGTGGGAGACCAGGCTTATCTGGTTGAAAACCGCTCCATGAAAGATGATTCCGTATTCATTTGATGATTTTATTCGGACCAGGAGACACAATCATATTTTACGGGAAAGGATGAACCTGATTGATGGAAACAAGAAAAATCAGAACAGACGTGCTGATCATCGGCGGCGGTACGGCGGGCTGCTTTGCCGCGATTACGCTGGGCAGGAAAAGCGGTCTCAATGTACTTATTGCGGAAAAAGCAAATATCAGACGAAGCGGCTGCCTGGCAGCAGGTGTGAACGCACTTAATGCATACATTACAAAAGGAAAAATTCCGCAGGATTACGTGGACTATGCCAGAAGAGATGCAGAGGGAATTGTCCGTGAAGATCTGCTTCTGTCCATGGCCGGGCGCCTGAATCATGTAACAAAGGAGCTGGAGGATCTGGGCCTTGTGATCCTGAAGGATGAAAACGGGGAATACGTAACGAGGGGCCCCCGCAATATTAAGATCAACGGCGAAAATATCAAACCCCTTCTGGCAGAAGCAGCTGCTTCTCAGGAACATGTTACGGTACTGAACCATGTCAACATCACGGATCTGAAAGTCGAAATTTCCGGGGAAGAAGGAGAAAAAGAAACAGAAGGCAGGCGGATTGCAGGCGCCTGGGGGTTCGATGTCAATCAGGAAATATTTTATGATATAGATGCAGGTGCGGTGATCTGTGCTTCCGGCGGAGCTGCCGGTTTGTACCGCCCCAACAATCCGGGATTTTCCCGACACAAAATGTGGTACCCGCCCTTCAATACGGGGGCCGGTTATGCCATGGGGATTCTGGCGGGAGCAGAGATGACCACGTTTGAAATGCGGTTTATTGCCCTGCGCTGTAAGGATACAATTGCACCTGTGGGCACCATTGCTCAGGGAGTCGGTGCCAGACAGATCAACAGCAGAGGAGAGGTTTATGAGAACCGATACGGTCTGACCACTTCTCAGCGGGTTTACGGAACCGCGATGGAAAACAGAGAAGGAAGAGGTCCCTGCTATCTGCGCACAGATCAGATTTCAGAGGAGCAGCAGCAGGATCTTTATAAAGCCTATCTGAACATGGCTCCCGCACAGACACTGCGGTGGCTGGAATCCGGCAGAGGCCCTTCCGTGGAAAATGTGGAGATCGAGGGAACGGAGCCTTATATTGTGGGAGGTCATACGGCCAGCGGATACTGGGTGGACGGAAACCGCCAGACGACGATCCGGGGGCTGTATGCAGCCGGGGATGTGGCAGGCGGATGTCCGCAGAAATATGTTACCGGCGCTCTGGCAGAAGGAGAAATCGCCGCGGAGGCTGCCATAGAATATCTGAAAGCACAGGATGACAGGCGGCACAGAAATGATGATATTCAGGAAAGCAATGCTGCACGGGAAGACAGCGGCACTCGGGAAAACAATGGCAAAGAGCTTTCGGAACAGGGAAAAGCGAAAAAAGCGGAATATGAGGCCTTTCTGGAAAAATCACCTTCCCTGCTGACTGCAGAACAGCTGGAAGAGAATATGCAGAAAATCATGGATCAGTATGCAGGCGGCATCAGTATGGATTACCGTTTCAGTGAAACACAGCTGAAGATCGCAGCTGAAAAGATTGCCGGGGTACAGCAGCTGATACAGGAGCTTTCTGCCGGGAATATGGATGATCTTCTGAGAATCTATGAGCTGAAGGAACGGCTGGTTGTCTGTCAGGTGCTGATTGCTCATCTGATGGCAAGAAAAGAGACAAGATGGCACAGCTTTGCAGAGAATACGGATTATCCGCAGAAGTCGGATAACTGGATGAAATATGTAAATTCCAGAATGCAGAACGGAAAAATCAAAATCATTTATCGTGATCTTGTGACGGGAGGAGAAAAATATGAGCATTCAGATTCGGAGAGATAAATGTGTCGGATGCGGACGGTGTGTGGAAGCTTGTCCGGGAAATCTGATAAAACCGGATCAGGAAGGAAAAGCGGCAATCCGCCATATACGTGACTGCTGGGGATGCACCTCCTGTGTCAAGGAATGCCGGGCAGATGCCATTTTCTATTATCTGGGAGCGGATATGGGAGGAAGAGGCAGTACTCTGACCGTATCGGATAAGGGGGATCTTAACATCTGGAAAATTGAAGACCCTCAGGGAAAGGTACAGATACTGGAGGTCAGTAAAAAAACTGCCAATCAATATTAGAAAAACTGCCAATCGATAGCCAATCGATATGAAAAAGACTGCCAGTCAATATTTAAATACGATCCGAGGGAGGACTAAAAGAATGAGTGATCTGTCACATCTTGATAAACTGGAGGCAGAAGCAATTTATATTATCCGGGAAGTTGCAGCGGAGTGTGAAAAACCGGTGATGCTGTATTCCATTGGAAAGGACAGCTCTGTAATGCTGCATCTTGCAATGAAAGCATTTTATCCGGAAAAGCCGCCGTTTCCTTTTCTGCATGTGGATACTACATGGAAATTCAGGGAAATGATTCAGTTCCGGGACCGGATTGCCAGGGAAAAGGGGATTGAAATGCTGGTCTATACGAATCAGGATGGTGTGAAAGCCGGCATCAATCCTTTTGATCATGGCTCTGCCTACACAGACATCATGAAAACCGCGGCTTTGAAGCAGGCTCTGAATCTGTACGGATTTACGGCCGCATTCGGCGGGGGGCGCCGTGATGAAGAGAAATCCCGGGCCAAGGAGAGGATTTTTTCCTTCCGGAATGCGGCACAGGCATGGGATCCCAAGAACCAGAGACCCGAAATGTGGAAGCTGTACAATACCAGAATCCAGAAAGGGGAGAGCATTCGCGTTTTTCCTATTTCCAACTGGACGGAAAATGATATCTGGCAGTATATCCGCAGGGAACAGATTGATATTGTTCCCCTGTATTTTGCAAAAGAAAGACCGGTCATCTATCGTGACGGAAATATCATCATGGTGGATGATGACCGACTGAAGCTTCGGGAGGGTGAAAAGATTGAATATAAAAAAGTCCGTTTCCGTACGCTGGGATGCTATCCTCTGACAGGTGGTGTAGAGTCGGAAGCGGATACGCTGGATGCAATTATTGAGGAAACGCTGAGTGCAGTATCGTCGGAACGAACCAGCCGTGTGATTGACCATGAAGCAGCCGGCAGCATGGAACGAAGAAAAAGAGAAGGATATTTTTAAGGAAGGAACATTGCACCATGAAAGGATTATTAAAATGTATTACCTGCGGAAGTGTGGACGATGGAAAATCAACATTGATCGGCCATATCCTTTACGATGCAAAGCTTCTTTATGCTGATCAGGAGAAGGCGCTGGAGCTGGACTCCAAAGTGGGAAGCCGTGAAGGAAAGATTGATTATTCTCTGCTGCTGGACGGACTGATGGCAGAGAGAGAGCAGGGAATTACCATCGATGTGGCTTACCGCTATTTTACGACGGATCACAGAAGTTTTATTGTGGCTGATACGCCCGGGCATGAAGAGTATACCAGAAATATGGCGGTGGGTGCATCATTTGCCGATCTTGCCGTGATTCTTGTGGATGCCACCCAGGGAGTTCTGGTGCAGACGAGGCGTCATGCAAGGATCTGTGCCCTGATGGGAATCCGGCATTTCGTTTTTGCTGTCAACAAAATGGACCTGGCAGGATACAGTGAGCCCCGTTTCCGGGAGATAGAAAAAGAAATCGGCCAGTTGGCAGAGGCGGTTTCACTGGAACATGTGATGATCATTCCCGTTTCGGCAACGGAAGGCGATAATGTTACTGAAAAGTCCGAAAATACCCCCTGGTATCAGGGACCGGCACTGCTTTCCTGGCTGGAAAATGTGGATATTACAGAAGCGTCTCATGAGAAAGGCTTTTATATGCCTGTACAGCGCGTATGCCGGCCGGGTCATGAATTCCGCGGTTTTCAGGGGCAGATCGAATCAGGTTTCATCCGTACAGGCGATCAGGTCACCGCATTTCCCAGCAGGGAACAGGCTCATGTAAAAAGTATCCATGTGGGAGATCAGAAGGTAGAAGAAGCACAAAAGGGACAGCCTGTGACGATTCAGCTCGACCGGGAGGTGGATGTTTCGAGAGGATGTGTACTGGCTGCTGATTCAGGAATCCGTGTTGCAGCCTCGGTTACTGCGACGCTTTTGTGGATGGATGATACCGGACTGGAAGAAGGCAAAAACTTTTTTATCAAACTGGGAACAAAGATGATTCTGGGACGGGTGGACCGGATTCTGTATGCTGTTGATGTGAATTCCGGAGAAAAGAAAAAAGCGGAGACTCTGGGGAAAAATGAAATCGCTTCCTGTATTCTGTCTTTTTCAGACAAGGTAGTGGCAGATGAAGTTAACAGCCATAAAACGCTGGGGGAACTGATTCTGATCGATCAGATTACCAATATGACATCTGCATGTGGTGTGGTAACATCCCTGCAGACGGAGTCGGATGACCGGTACGAAAAGAAGGTGGACAGAACCTTCCGTTCCATACTGAAGAGACAGACACCGGCTGTTGTGGAATTTCCGGTGGGCAGTGATGGTATTACCATGGAAATGGTGGAAGCAGTAGAGAAAAATCTAAGCGTTTCCGGCAGGCATACATATCTGTATGTACCTGTACAGGAGGAGAATTATGCTGCTGTAGCCCATCATCTGTATGAAGCCGGCATACTTGTCCTGCTGGTTGTGCCTGATCAGAAGAAAGCAGATGAGGCGCTGGGAGACAAAGAATTTTATTACAGCGGCTGGCAGAAAAAAACAGGGACTGCAGTAAATGAAATAGTAGATTTTATTAAGAAAATTTCATCATCTTCCGCAGGCGATTCAGTGGACAGAGATTACATTTAGACTTTTTTCTGTAAACGAAAATGGTAAATAGTGCTTGACAAACAGAACTGACGGGATTATGATATCTGCAATAAAGTATATTAAAAAGATATGAATTGTATGATATTAAAAACAGGCAGGAGTATTACACTATGGAACGAACAAAAGTCACAGAAGAAGAACTGGAACAGATAAAAAAATTTATAGAAGAGATCCGTTTCGGTTCCGTCACTGTAATCGTACAGGACAGTAAGATCGTTCAGATTGAAAAACATGAAAAAGTAAGAATGAACAGCAGAATCGGCTTCTGATCGGAAAACGCCGCCGGATCCTGAGCAATCGGGAATTCCGGCGGCGTTTTTCCATGTCCGGAATCGGGAAAGTTAAATAATCATCCCGCAGGTTGTCTTTCAGTCTGTTTTCAGATATAATATCAGTAAGTGTGTTTGCGCATACATATTGATTTTGGAGGATGACAATGAGTAATCAGGACTGGTCGCATCTGGGCGACGAGATTAAAGACGCAGTGCAGTCTGCTATAGATTCCAAGGATTTTACACGTTTGAACGATGCCATCGGGAAGACAGTCAATCAGGCACTGGATCAGTTTGAGCAGGTACTGGACGGAAACGGAGGAAGCGGTGCAGGCAGGAATGACCGCAGGGAGCATGTGAACAGTGTTCACGGGGAAGATGCCTTCAGGGATGAACAGGAGGGAGAAAGCGGCCATACCGAGTGGTACAACGGCGGCCCAGGCTGGTACAAGGGAGGTGGAAACAGCCAAAAACACTTCGGACAGAGACAGTACTCCGGCCGGAACAGAACGGATACCGGCAGTGCATGGAAACAGATGTATGGAGATGTGCGGGACCGCACATGGGATCAGTATGTGAAGAATACCACGGGAATTGATCGGAAAAAGACAAAGGATCCCTTTCAGATGTACGGTGACCGCTACGCTTCCCCGGTTCCTTCTCAGGTATTCGGGATCCTGTCTGTGATATTCGGAAGCATCATGGCTGCGGGCTGCGGCATTGCGGAATTTGTGATGCTGCTGGTTAGCGCAGCTGTTTTTTCGGGCCGCCTTCCTTTCGGAATGCCGCTGGCTATGGGTATCATGGTGCCGTTTATTATCGGCGGCGGACTGCTGGCGGGATGCGGACGAAAAAAGCTGGGGCTGATCAAACGCTATAAAAAATATGTAGCTTTTCTTGGGGATAAAGAGTATTGTGAACTGCAGGACCTGGAGTACTCTGCGGGAATGACACATAAAAAGCTTCTGAAGGATCTGCGGAAGATGATCGATAAAGAATGGTTCCGCCAGGGACATATCGATCAGCAGGAGACCAGTTTTATCGTAACCGGTAAGGCGTACAGTCAGTATCTGGAGGCACAGAAAGAGTTTCAGCGCCGCCAGCTGGAAACCGGGAAGCAGGAACTGAGAGCAGAAAAAACAGAGGCCAGGGAAACGGAAAATACAGCATCGGCAGGAGCCGGCTTGTCTGCAGAGGTCCGGGAAGTGATTGATGAGGGAAGATCCTATCTGAAACAGATTAAAGAAAGCAATGATGCCATACCCGGAGAAGAGATTTCTGCCAAGATATCAAGACTGGAGCTGGTGATCGAGCGGATTTTCAACCGGGTGGAGCAGCACCCCGAACTGGTGGAAGAACTTCGTCGTTTTATGAAATACTATCTGCCCACCACAGTCAAGCTGCTGGCAGCCTATGAGGAACTGGACCGGCAGGAGATACAGGGATCCAACATCCTGAAATCAAAAAAGGAAATCGAGGATACACTGGATACCATCAATAAAGCCTTCGAGAACCTGCTGGACAGCTTTTTTGAAGATACGGCTGTGGATATTTCATCGGATATATCCGTGATGCAGACATTGATGGCTCAGGAGGGACTGCTGGGCGGCAGCCTGAAGGACCGGGTAAAAGAAAAGGAAAAAGTATTGCGGTAATATACAGATTGCCGGGAAAGGATAAAGAAAAGTATGGAACAGAATATGTTATCGGAAAATGTGCAGAGCACGGGGGACATGACAGCACTGAAGGAAGAAAAGACACTGGATCAGCTGATGGCGGAATGCAATTTTACAGCTGAAGAACTGAGAACCGTTGATGCGTATGCATCTCAGATCAATGTGATGGATAATAATGAGATCCTGGAATACGGTGTGGGATGTCAGAAGAAGCTGACTGATTTCTCTGAGACAGCGCTGAACAATGTAAAAACAAAGGATCTGGGCGAGGTTGGCGATATGCTGACCGATGTGATTGTGGAACTGAAAAGTTTTGATGCAGCTGAGGAGAAAAAAGGGCTGTTCGGATTATTTAAAAAGCAAACGGATCGTCTGGAGGCTTTAAAGGGCCGTTACACCAAAGCGGCTGCCAATGTGCAGAAGATCTGCGATTCCCTGGAAGAGCATCAGGTTACTCTGATGAAAGATATTTCTGTTCTGGATCAGATGTATGAACTGAATACCGCCTATTTCAGGGAACTGACCATGTATATTATGGCCGGTAAGAAAAAACTGGAAGAGCTGCGGACCGCAGACCTGCCCGCCCTGATGGAAAAGGCGCAGCGCACCGGCCTGCAGGAAGATGCTCAGGCGGTAAAGGATATGGACAGCCAGTGCAACCGGTTTGAGAAAAAACTGCACGATCTGGAACTGACCCGCATGATCTCTCTTCAGATGGCACCTCAGATTCGTCTGATTCAGAGCAGCGATACCCAGATGGTTGAGAAAATCCAGTCCACCATTGTCAATACGGTACCGCTCTGGAAAAGCCAGATGGTACTGGCGCTGGGAATGGAACATTCCAATCAGGCAGCCAGAGCTCAGGCTGCAGCTACCGATCTGACCAATGAACTGCTCCGTAAGAATGCGGAAGCGCTGAAAACAGTCAGCATAGAAACGGCAAAAGCCTCCGAACGGGGAATCGTGGATATGGAAACGCTGAAGCAGACCAACGAATCGCTGATCTCCACCCTGGATGAAGTAATGCGGATCCAGAAGGAAGGCCATGAAAAACGTATGGAAGCAGAAGGACAGATGCAGCAGATCGAAACGGAGCTTAAGGCCAAGCTCCTGGAAATATCACGCTGATTCAGCGGTAAAGCAGTTATCTTATCATTCAGCTGTTAAGCAGCCGGCTGTTATAAAACAGGCCCATCCGGGAATGCGGGGAGCATCGTGATGATGCGGATGACATTTCCGGATGAGCCTGTTATCTGATTGATGATGAATTTCAATCCATTAGTAGATGATGAATTTCAATTCATTAGTATATAAATCCCTTACGTAAGCTTCTTATATAAACTGATTGGCTGCGGCGTCATATTCATAATCAATGGCAGCCAGTTTTTCAATGATTTCCTGTTTATCCTCTTCCAGATCTTCGCAGAGCGCATCCAGTGAAGAATAGAAATCCCGCAGCTTCATATTGACTGTGCTCAGCAGGATGACAGGGTCGTTGGGGAGTACTTTCATATCGTTTTTTCCTTTCTGTGCAGAGTGATGTGTTTTCATCCTGCTTTGTCTAAAGCAGCAGGATTCGTTCCTCGTCATCCGGTACATAAAGATTGCCGGAGTAGTTCAGTTCACCTTCAGCAAGATAGCGTCCCTTTCGGGTGGTAATGTCCGTTTTATCCTCGGTGTGCCAGAGTACCATGTTTTTAACATGGAGTCTTTCAGCCAGCTCACAGGCATCCTTTACGGTGCTGTGATGTTTTTCATAGGGTCTGAAGCGTTCTGCGTCTTCATACATGCAGAATGCTTCGTGGAGCAGCCAGTCGCTGCCTCTGACATATTCAAAGCAGCACTCGTGGTACGGTTCGTCTCCGGTGAAGGAGAGTTTTTTGCCATTGCTCAGTATGGTGGTAAAACCGAATTGCTTTGCCTTGGTGGATTCGATGTCAAAGAAGGTAACCTGCAGACCGAGGATATCTTTTGTATCTCCGTTTTTCAGAGGCACGAAGAAAATCTGTTTTCCGATATAATCACAGAACTTTTTCTGTACAGTCAGGCGGCACAGGGTCTCCAGTGTGGAAATCAGTTCTTCGTGGGCATAGACGTAAACCGGTTCGGTCAGCTGACCGGCTTTCATGCCGGATGCAAGAAGCCTGAAAAGCCAGACAAATCCCAGCGTGTGGTCGCAGTGCTCATGAGTCATAAAAATATGATGAATATTCTGAATGGAAATCTGCATATTATGCAGCTTTTTTAAAATGGTATTGCCGCCGCCGCAGTCAACCAGAAAATACTCCTCTCCCTTTCGCAGAGCAAAACAGGTGTTGTAACAAGAGGTAACCATGGCGTTGCCTGTACCGATCACGTATAATTCTTCCATTGGATCTCCTTCTGTCAGGATATGAAATCCCGCTTCATATAAAAAATATGGAATCAGCATTTGCTGATTCCATATTATAGCACAGAATTTATCGCAGATATAGCCTGCAATTCTAAAGATTCTATGTATTATTTATTATTTTTCTTCACTTCCTGCATCTTCATGGCACGTACCTTGGATGACAGGCCGTACAGTGTGATGAAGCCTTCTGCATCGTGATGATCGTATAAATCACCGGTTGTAAAAGATGCAAGGGATTCGTTGTACAGAGAGTAGGGTGATGTGGTACCCTGTTTGATAATGTTGCCTTTGTACAGTTTCATCTTTACCGTACCGGTTACGTACTGCTGGGTGCTTTCAATAAATGCCTGCAGAGCTTCACGTAAAGGTGTGAACCACTTGCCGCTGTAAACCTGATCGGCATACTGCACAGAGATCTGTCTCTTGGCAATTGTGGTATCCTTGTCAAGGATCAGCTCTTCCAGCTGCTGATGAGCTTCCATCAGAATGGTTCCGCCGGGAGTTTCATAAACGCCGCGGGACTTCATGCCTACGATACGGTTCTCAACGATATCAACGATACCGATACCGTGTTTGCCGCCCAGTTCATTGAGCTTTCTGATAATATCGGAAACCTTCATCCGTTCTCCGTTAATGGCCGTGGGAACACCCTTTTCAAAGTCAATGGAGAGTTCTTCCGGTTCATCGGGAGCTTTTTCGGGAGTCACGCCCAGTACCAGCAGGTGATCGTAGTTGGGAGCACTGGCGGGATCTTCCAGCTCCAGACCTTCATGGCTGATGTGCCACAGGTTTCTGTCACGGCTGTAGCTGTTGTCAGCAGAGAAAGGAAGATAGATATCGTGGTCTTCACAGTACTTGATCTCCTCATCACGGGAAGAAATATTCCAGGTTCTCCAGGGAGCGATGATCTTCAGATCGGGAGCCAGAGCTTTGATGCCCAGCTCGAAACGAACCTGATCGTTGCCCTTGCCGGTTGCACCGTGGCAGATGGCAACAGCGCCTTCCTTACGGGCAATCTCCACCAGCTTTTTGGCGATTACGGGTCTTGCCATGGCAGTACCCATCAGATATTTGTTCTCGTAAACAGCGTTGGCCTGCACACAGGGAACAACATACTCATCACAGAATTCATCAACAACATCTTCGATATAGAGTTTAATGGCGCCGCTGACTCTGGCTCTTTCATCCAGGCCGTCCAGCTCATTGCCCTGGCCCACGTCGATACAGCAGCATACTACATCATAATCATAGTTTTCTTTTAACCAGGGGATGATCGCTGTGGTATCAAGTCCGCCTGAATACGCAAGTATAACTTTTTCTTTCATATTAGGAACCCCTTTTCTGGTTATAGTTAAGATATTCGATTTTCTGTAAAATACCCTTCAAAAAAAGTATAAAAATACAATAAAACCGAAATCTGGTACTCATCCTGTCTCTTCTTGAAGAATTACTTGATTAATATACAACAAAGTGGTATGATTTGCAAGGGAAAATTTGTAATCAAGGGATTGTTTTCTCAAAAAATAATTGCATAATATGCAGAAAAGATGTATAATTATTCTCGCTCTCATAGGATGTAATACTGAAAACTCACTGTCACTGCGGCGGAGAGTTTTTTTATCTCAGACGGAGCGGGGGCGGGACAGAATCCGCGCATGAGAATTTATTATCGAATGAGGAAGGAGATGTCTGCCGGTACACACCGGCGGCGGTGAACATTATGATTAAAGCAGGTATTATCGGTTCCACTGGTTATGCTGGAGCAGAACTTGTCAGATTACTGTATCAGCATGAGGAAGCGGAGGTAGTCTGGTATGGCTCCAGAAGCTATGTGGATAAAAAGTATTACAGCGTATACCCCAACATGTTTGAAATTATAGATGCGGACTGTCTGGATGACAACATGGCAGAGCTTGCCGAAAGGGTGGATGTGATCTTTACGGCAACTCCTCAGGGACTGTGCGCTTCCCTTGTCAATGAAGATATTTTATCAAAGGTGAAAATCGTTGATCTGAGTGCCGATTTCCGTCTGAAGGATGTGGATGTGTATGAAAAATGGTATAAAATTCAGCATAAGAGTCCTCAGTTTATTCCGGAAGCTGTGTACGGGCTGTGCGAGGTCAACAGAGAGCAGGTTAAAAGCGCAAGGCTGGTGGCCAATCCCGGCTGCTATACGACATGTTCCATTCTGACGGCGTATCCGCTGGTTAAGGAAGGGCTCATCAATCCCGATACACTGATCATCGACGCCAAGTCGGGAACTTCCGGTGCAGGCCGCGGTGCCAAGGTGGACAACCTGTTCTGTGAAGTCAATGAGAATATGAAGGCCTACGGTGTTACGACACACAGGCATACACCTGAAATCGAGGAACAGCTGGGTTATGCATGCGGCAGAAAAATCATGGTTAATTTTACACCTCATCTTGTGCCCATGCAGAGAGGCATTCTGGCTACGGAATATGCGTCTCTGATGCCCGGTGTGACTGCAGCTGATATCCGCAGCGCTTATGATAAGTATTATAAAGAAGAAAAATTTGTCCGTGTACTGCCGGAGGGTATGGTGCCTCAGACACGCTTTGTGGAAGGCAGCAATTATGTGGATGTGAATTTTGTAGTGGATGAACGGACCGGCCGGGTGGTTATGATGGGAGCCATGGATAATCTGGTTAAAGGTGCTGCAGGTCAGGCGGTTCAGAATATGAATCTGCTGTTCGGTCTGCCGGAGGATATGGGGCTGAAGCAGGTACCCATGTTCCCGTAAATGAACCATGGCGGGATATAAAGCAGCCCGGTATGAAAAAACTGTAAAATCAGAAGAGGGAAAGGAAAAACTATGACAGATAATAAATCAATGGATGAAATGGATGAGATTATGAAAAAAGCGGAAGTGCTGATAGAAGCTCTTCCTTATATACAGCGGTTCAACCGCAAAATCATTGTGGTAAAATACGGCGGAAGTGCCATGGTGGATGATGAGCTGAAACGCAGCGTGATCGCAGATGTGGTGCTGCTGAAGCTGGTTGGATTCAAGCCGATCATTGTACATGGCGGCGGTAAGGAAATCAGCAGATGGGTTTCCAAAACCGGTATGGAACCGCATTTTATCAACGGTCTCCGTGTAACAGATGAACCGACTATGGAAATTGCGGAGATGGTATTGAACCGGGTGAATAAGAGCCTGGTACAGATGATTCAGCAGCTGGGTGTCAGAGGCGTCGGCATCAGCGGCAAGGACGGAGGACTGCTTCACGTTCAGAAGCGGTATTCAGATGGACAGGATATCGGCTATGTGGGAGAAATCGACGCGGTGGATCCCAAGATCCTGTATGATTTACTGGAAAAGGATTTCCTTCCTGTTGTCTGCCCCATCGGTTACGATGACAATTATGATACCTACAATATCAATGCAGACGACGCAGCCTGTGCCATTGCCAAAGCGGTTAAGGCGGAAAAACTGGCATTTTTATCGGATATTGAAGGTGTTTACAGAGATTTTAACGATAAATCCACTCTGATCTCCGAACTGGAGCTGGGGGAAGCAGAACGATTTATAAAAGAAGGTTTTGTGGGCGGAGGTATGATTCCGAAGCTTGGCAACTGTATCGAAGCCCTGAAGGAAGGCGTTTCCCGGGTACATATTCTGGACGGAAGAATCCCCCACTGCCTGCTTCTGGAGATTTTCACCAACAGAGGTATCGGTACCGCAATTCTGAATCACAAGGAGGAGAGATACTATCATGAGTAACACGATCGAAAAGCTGAAAGCAATGCCGAAGGAAGACGCGATTGCCTGTGCGGAGGACGTTCTCCTTCATACCTACAATCGTTATCAGATTATACTGGAAAAAGGCGAGGGTATGTATCTGTATGATTCGGAAGGAAAAAAATATCTTGATTTCTGCGCCGGAATTGCTGTTTTTGCTCTGGGATACAAAAATGAAAAGTTTAACAACGCTGTGAAGGATCAGGTGGATAAGCTGGTTCATACCTCCAATTACTATTATAATTTCCCTTCCATCGCAGCTGCACAGAAGCTGACAAAAGCAGCCCGTATGGATAGAGTATTCTTCACCAACAGCGGTACGGAGGCCATCGAAGGTGCCATTAAAACAGCAAGAAAATATGCATTTAACAAAGATGGAAGGACCGATCATGAGATTATTGCCATGAATCATTCCTTCCACGGCAGAAGTATGGGCGCTTTGTCTGTTACAGGCAATCCCCATTATCAGGAGGCATTCAGACCGCTGATCGGCGGTGTGAAATTCGCTGATTACAATGATCTGGACAGCGTAAAAGCGCTGGTGACCGATAAAACCTGTGCCATTATTCTGGAGCCGGTTCAGGGGGAAGGCGGTATTTATCCTGCCGCAGAAGAATTCCTGAAAGGCCTGCGGGTGTTGTGTGATGAGAAGGATATTCTGCTGATTTTCGATGAGATTCAGTGCGGTATGGGCAGAACCGGTGAGATGTTTGCCTGTCAGAGATACGGCGTGGATCCGGACGTGATGACGGTGGCAAAGGCACTGGGCTGCGGGCTTCCCGTGGGAGCATTTCTGGTGAAGGAAAAAGCAGCTTCTCTGGTGGCAGGAGATCATGGCAGCACATATGGCGGCAATCCGCTGGTGGGTGCGGCTGCCAATGCGGTTTTCGATATTTTCGAAGAAGAACATATTCTTGATAATGTGCGGGAAACAGGAAGCTATCTCTATGAAAAGCTGGAAGCTGTTGCCAAAGCTCATGAGGAGATCGTGGATCACAGAGGTGTGGGCTTTATGCAGGGGCTGGAATTTTCTGTTCCCGTGGGTCCCATTGTTTCAAAATGTATTGAAAGCGGCCTGATTCTGATCTCGGCAGGCGCTGATACGATCCGGTTTATTCCTCCGCTGATTGCCCGTAAAGAACATGTGGATCAGATGGTGGAGATTCTCGAGTCATGTCTGAAAAAATAAAAAGAGAAGAAAAAAACGCGGAGAAAAAAACAGTGAAGGCCTCCGTGCAGGATGAGATCGATTACGTAAAAGGAGAGATGAGCCACCTGAAGGAACATACGACGGAACGAATTGTAACCATGGGAAGCGGGCTGCGTTCTTTTGCAGAGTGGGCTGCTTTTGGTGTTCTGGTCGGGCTGGCTGCCGGTTTTGTGGCATCTGTTTTCGGTCTGCTTCTGGGTGAGATCACAGCTTACAGAATGACCCATCCCCAGCTGATTCTGGGACTGCCCTTTGCCGGGCTCTCCATAGTGTTCCTGTATTATCATTTCGGGGAGTCGGGTGATGGGGGAACCAATCTGGTGCTTGATTCTGTGAGAAAAGGCGGTAATGTTCCCTGGTATGTGGCGGTACGTATCTTCCTGGCGACGGCGGTTACCCATCTGTTCGGCGGTTCTGCGGGACGTGAGGGGGCAGCGCTGCAGCTGGGAGGTTCCATCAGTTCCACACTGGCAAAAATCCTGCACCGGGAGGACAAAAACCCGACCATCACCGTTATGTGCGGTATGAGCGCGGCTTTTTCCGCTCTTTTCGGTACGCCGCTGGCTGCTGCCGTTTTTGCCATGGAAGTGGTTAATGTGGGGAAGATGTATTATCCTGCACTGGTGCCCTGCAGTTTTGCAGCACTGGTCGGTTCCATGGTGGCAAAGGCCATGGGCGTGGAAAGTGAAGTTTTCGATATGTTTGCCATACCGGAGCTGACAGCAGTTACATTTGTGAAGGTTCTGATTCTTGCGGCCGGATGTGCGCTGGTCAGCATGCTGTTCTGCATCATTCTTCATGGGGCGCATACCTTTTTTCACAGGCCCATCTGGAATAAATATGTGTCCGTTTTCACGGCAGGTACGGTGGTTGTGCTGCTGACGGTGCTGGTGAATTCTTCTGATTACATGGGGACAGGAATGCATGTGATTGCCCGGGCTATTGAAGGGGAGGTCCGGCCGGAAGCATTTCTTTTGAAGATTGTTTTCACGGCGCTGACTCTGGGTGCCTGCTATAAAGGCGGAGAAATCGTTCCTTCCTTTTTCGTGGGAGCCACCTTCGGCTGTATTGCAGGGCAGATTCTCGGTCTTTCACCGTCCCTCTGTGCAGGCGTCGGCATGGTATCCGTATTCTGCGGCGTAACAAACTGCCCCATCAGTTCTCTGCTGATTGCAGCCGAACTGTTCGGTTTTGAAGGAATCCACTATTTCCTTATCGGTGTGGTTGTAAGTTACACGCTGTCAGGATATTACACTCTGTATTCCAGCCAGAAGATCATTTACAGAAAATACAGACAAAAAAGGATGTAAAATCTTAATAAATCTTTAAGGACTTTTTATAATTTATTCAGAGGTGAAGATATTGCTTTATTGTTCCGATTTGGTTACAATGTAGAGTACGGGACAGGTATTCCGATCTGCAGGGAAAGGAGTACCGATGAAATACAGGCGCATAAAAGCAATAGCAATCCTTGTGATATTCCTGACTGCAGGAGTGCTTTACAGCGCAGATCGCAGTCAGGATATTTTTTTGTATGATAATGGTTTTTCGACCGGAGAGGAAACAGCTGCCCGCAGCGGGCCGGAGGCTGACGGCAGGGCAGAGGATTCCGGTGAATCAGCGGTCCCCGGCGAAAAGAGCGCCGGAGAACCGGCATCCGGTACAGGAACAGCATCCGGTACAGGAACAGCATCCGGTACAGGAACAACATCCGGTACAGGAACAACATCCGGTACAGAACCGGCATCCGGTGAGGGCAACATATTGGAATCCGGGTCGGAGGTGCTGGTTCATGTTCATGTATGCGGAGCAGTGAAGAAGGCTGGTGTATACCTGCTTCCTGACAATTCCATTGTGGCGGATGCCATAGAGGAAGCCGGAGGCGTTGTGAAAGGCGGAGCCGTGGATTATCTGAATCTGGCGGGAACTGTATCGGAAGGTGATAAGATTTATGTCCCTTATCTGAAGGATGTGGAAGAACCCTGCGGTGTGGTGCTGCAGCCGTCTTCCGGTTCGGGAGCCCAGTCCGGACAGGGAGAGGGAAGCAGCAAAGCGGATACTCTGGTGAATATCAATACTGCGGACAGTGCACAGCTTATGACGCTGCCCGGTATCGGGCAGACCAGAGCAGATGCGATCATTGCTTATCGGGAATCCCGGGGGGATTTTCAGAAGATTGAAGATATCATGAAGGTTTCCGGCATTAAAGAAGGGGCATTTAACAAAATCAGAGACCGGATAACGGTCTGAATAAGGGCAGCCGCAGAGAAGACTGCTTTGGAGGATGAAGTTATGAGTAAGAAGATTCTGGTTGTGGATGATGAGAAGCTGATTGTGAAAGGAATCAAATTCAGTCTTCAGCAGGAAGGCTGGGAAGTGGACTGTGCATATGACGGTGGTGAGGCACTGGAGATGGCAAAGCAGACAGAGTATGATATGGTTCTGCTGGATTTGATGCTGCCCGTGTATGAAGGTACGGCAGTGTGCCGTATGATCCGCGAGTTTTCCAACATGCCGATTATCATGCTGACAGCCAAGAACAGTGATATGGATAAGATTCTTGGTCTGGAATATGGTGCGGATGATTATGTGACAAAGCCTTTCAATCTTCTTGAAGTAAAAGCGCGGATTAAGGCGATTATGCGCCGGAGTGCGAAGCAGGAGAAAAAAGAAGAGGAGAATACGTCACGGATTATTGCGGGAGATCTGGTTCTGGACAGAGAAAGCCGCACCGTTGCCATCAGCGGCAAAGATATCAATCTGACAGCCAAGGAATTTGATCTTCTGGAGCTGCTGCTTTTAAATCCCGGTAAGGTTTACAGCCGGGAAAAACTGCTGAATATTGTCTGGGGCTATGAATATCCCGGCGATGTGCGTACAGTTGACGTTCATGTCAGAAGACTGCGTGAGAAGATTGAAAAGACCCCCAGTGATCCCAAATATGTGCAGACCAAGTGGGGAGTCGGATATTATTTCAAAGGACAGCAGTAGTTGGTGGAATTTATGCGGTTATTTAAAAAGAGTGAACATCAGCTGGAAGAGGAGATGCTGGAAAATGGAAGGCACGTCAATCCGTTTCAGAATCATGTGGACAGCATAACGGGTGCATTCCGGTATTGCCTGAAAAGTTTTCGGGTAAGGGTTTTTCTGCTGATTGTTGTTATAGCCTGGGTTCCCTTTCTACTTCTGAATGAATATATTGCCAATGAATCCAGAACGATTCAGATCGAACAGAAGGTATCGGAACTTCAGTATCAGGTAAGGACACTTTCCAGGCAGATGAGCAGAGCGGATTATCTGAGCAATGTGGAAACACCGGCGGTTAATTCCGCTTTGAATGCGGAGATCGGTCTGCTTTCTGATTTGTATGACGGCCGTATTCTGGTGATTGGCGACAGTTTCCGCATTGTAAAGGACACTTACAGTACGGATACGGATAAGTACAACATTTCGTCAAAAGTACTCTCCTGTTTCAGGGAAGGGGAGAACACCGTCTACGATTATTACAGGGACGGCAGTTATGCGGAATTTACGGTTCCTGTTTATGACCAGGCTTTGAAGAATATCAAAGGTGTTATGGTGGTTTCCACCTCCATGAAGGATATTGAGGATATGGTGGCGGGGCAGAAGAAGCGGTACCAGATCATTGAAGTTGCTGTCTGCATCCTGCTCAGTGTGATAGCTTTTTTCTCTTCAGGCTGGCTGCTGCGGCCTTTCAAGAGCCTGGAGGACAATCTGAATCGTGCCAATCAGGGGGATATGCGTCCTATATCGGTGCCGGATTGTCTGGAGACCGAGCGGATTGCCGCTGTATATAATGAATCGCTTCTGAGGCTGAAGCATCTGGATGAAAGCCGGCAGGAGTTCGTGTCCAATGTGTCGCATGAGCTGAAGACACCGATTACATCGATCCGGATTCTGGCGGATTCTCTGATTTCCATGGGAGAAGCACCTGTGGAGCTGTATCAGGAATTCATGACCGACATCTCCAATGAGATCGACCGGGAGAGCCGGATTATCGATGATCTGCTGGAGATGGTAAAACTGGACCGGACCAATGCGGAGCTGACGGTTCAGCGGGTTAATATGAACGAACTGATGGAAAGCGTGCTGAAGCGTCTGAAAGGAACAGCGGAAAAGCGCAATATTGTTGTTACACTGGAATGTATGAGACCGGTTGTAGCCGATGTGGATGAACTGAAATTTACCAGACTGATCACCAATCTGGTGGAGAATGCCATCAAGTATAACAAGGATAATGGCAGTGTTGCCGTTTCCCTGAATGCCGATCAGACTTATTTTTATGTGAAGATTGTGGATACCGGCGTTGGAATTCCGGAAGACGAGGTCGGCAAGATTTTTGAGCGTTTTTACCGGGTTGACAAGGCACGTTCCCGGGAAACCGGCGGAACCGGTCTGGGTCTTGCAATCTGTAAAAATATCGTTCAGCTGCATCATGGAATGATTCGTGTCAGCAGTGACTACGGGGTAGGTTCCACCTTTGTGGTTCGTGTACCCCTGGTATATATTCCATAAAAACCGGAGGTAGTATGAACAGGAAACGGGCAATAACAGTCGGATTTTTTCTGGCGTTTTTTACGATGCTTCTTCTTTCGTCCTGTGATAAAGAAACACGGAAAGAACCGGAGCCGAATCCGGAGAAGGGCATTTATCAGGTATACTATAAAGATGTAAAAGGAACGGAGCTGCTTGCTTCGACGGTGAATCTTGAGGATGATGCAAAAGACCGGCAATCTGTGGTGGATGCACTCATTCAGGCTCTGCAGAGTCAGAAAAAGGATGATCCCAGCATGGTTCCTGCCGTATCAGCCGGCCTGGAAGTTATCAGCTGTGACAGCAGTCTGCTGCCGTTCCTGACAATCAATTTTACAAAATCCTATTCCGAACAGAGCAGTGGAGATGAGATCCTGTGCCGGGCGGCGCTGGTACTGACACTGACGCAGATTCCGGAGATTGAATATATCGATATTCAGGTGGAGGGACAGCCTCTGCTTGACAGTTCCGGCAAGCCGGTGGGAAAACTTTCGGCTGATAAATTCATGTCGGATACCAACGGCAATATGTTTTCACGTCAGAAAAATACGCTGATTCTGTATTTTGCCAGCACGGATGGCAAAGCACTGGAGGAAGTGGAGCGGACGGTTCTGAATGACAGCAGCATGGCCATGGAAAAGCTGGTGATGCAGCTTCTGATCGAAGGTCCGCCGGATGGAAGTACAAAAGCGGTTCTTCCTGATACGGTATCGGTGCTTGATATTTCAATACGGTCAGGAATCTGTTATGTGAATTTTGATTCGAATTTCCTTAATGATACCATGGATCTGGATCCGAAGATCATTATCTATGCCATCGTGAATTCCCTGTCGGAGCTCTCGGATGTGAGCCAGGTACAGATTATGGTCAACGGTTCTTCGGATGTGAAATTCAAGGATACACTGTCACTGGCAAAGCCGTTTACAAAGGACCTGAACTATCTGTTTGTTCAGGAAAAGGAGACAGAAGGAGGAACTTTATCAGGAGAGTGATTCTGGCCTGTTTTTTCGCTTTTACAGGCGGGATATTGATTATGAGATATGATGCAGAACACGCCGGTGATGTGTTTTGCAGGATTTGCAGACAGCTGACCGGAGCCGGTACTGACGGTTCGCGGCTGTCTGCCTTTTTTATATACGGGTTTCTGCTGATGACGCTGTCTGCGGGCTGCTGTGTCTCGATCTGGCTGACATGGAGATTTTTTACCGGTACCGGAAGAAATCTTCTGTATGGAACTGTGGCGGGGATCTGTTTTCTGGCAGGTGCTTTTGCCGTGTCAGATGCCATGAAGCAGCCTGTCCTGACAGACGGGAACGGAATGGAATGGAGTCTGGAAAAACTGGACGGGGAGCTGGTTCAGGGAATCGGAGTGATCAGACAGATATCAGAAGATGACGGGACGGTTACGCTGCTTGTGGATCAGATCCGGCTGTTATCTCCCTGTGAGGGTAAGCTCGGTAAATTGCTTTATCTGGAATATGAAGCGGGTGAATCCGGTTGTGAGGAATATGAATCAGGGGAATATAGAGCCGGAGAGTCAGAAAACGGAGAATCTGATACGCAGAAAAGACCTGGACAGACAATCCGGTTTGAAGGAATGTATTCACAGTATACCCGTGCCACGAATCCGGGTGCTTTTGATTACAGGGAATACTGCAGGAGCATCGGGATTGAAGGATTGGTAACGACGTCAGAGCAGCAGCTGCAGGTTTTCGGCAGAGGTTCTCTGATTAAATACAGTTTGTGGCGGCTGCGGGAGTTTATCAAACAGCGGATTATCCGGCTGGCACAGCCTGACGATGCAGGGATTCTGGTCTGCCTGCTTACGGGAGACAAAAGTGAGCTGAATCCTTACTGGAAGGAGCTGTATCAGGAAGGCGGTATTATTCATCTGCTTACCATAAGCGGGCTTCACATCAGTATTCTGGGGATGGGAGTGTTTCATCTCCTGCGCAGAGGGATTGGAAGTTTTTTCTGGAGCAGTGTGCTGTCGGGAATTCTGACGGGAACATTCTGTGTGATGGCCGGATCGGGAACCTCCATGGTCCGGGCAATGATCTGTTTTTTCCTGTTTCTGCTGGCCGGATATCTGGGGAGAACTTATGATTTTCTCACGGCAGTGGCTGTTTCGGGAATTCTGCTTTTGTGGGAACATCCGCTCCTGCTGTATCAGTCGGGATTTCTCATGACTTGCAGCTGCGTTCTGGGAATCGGGACTCTGCTTCCGTTGGGAGAACTGATTTTTGTGAGGGATGAACCGGAAGAAAGTCCGGCACCGGAGAAAGAGGAAAAAGATAATGGAGCATACGGAAGAACAGATAACGGAGTGAATGGAAGAACAGTGAAATGGAGAATCCGTCTTCAGAAGGCAGTGCTGGGTGCGGTGCTGCTGCAGCTGTCTTCCCTGCCTGTGGTGCTCTGGTTTCAGGGAAAGATTCCTGTGGCGGGAGCTTTGATCAATCTGATTACGGTACCGTTTATGAGTTTTGTTCTGATATCGGATCTGCTGGCGGTGGCCGGAAGTCTTGTTTTTATGCCGGCCGGGATATTCTTTTTGGGGACGGCCCATTATATTCTTCGCTGGTATGAGCAGGTCTGCCTGTTTTTCAGCAATCTGCCGTGCTCCGCTCTGGTTACAGGGCGTCCTTACCGGTGGCAGGTGGTACTCTGGCTTTTGATTCTGTCAGCAGTTTTTGGGGCCGGATACTATCTGGTCATTTACTATCACAGAAAACTGCCCTTTGCTGCAGGACTTCTGCTGCTTCCCTGCGCTGTTTTTCTTCTGCAGCGTTTTCCTGATTCGCAGCTTCTGATCAGTTATCTCGATGTGGGACAGGGGGACGGAATCGTTGTGGAGCTTCCATATGGGAAAGGGGTTTTCTGTATAGACGGAGGCAGCAGCAGTCAGAAAAAACTGAAAGAATATGTGTATGAACCATATTTTGATCATGAAGGAATCGCTTCCGTGGACTGCTGGCTGCTGACTCATCCGGATTCCGACCACTATTCTGGGATGATTGCCATGCTGGAGGATGGCTTCCCGGTAAAAAAGATCATGATGCCGGCAGTTTTTCAAGACAGCGAGCTGGCAGAGAAAATCAAAGCACTGCATCCCGTTGATTATATCGAGGCCGGCAGAAAGATCAAAGCAGGCGGTATTCAATTCGAGATTCTTCACCCCGCAGCCGATTACAGCAGCCCGGACGAAAATGATGCTTCTGCGGTGGTTTATCTGCAGTGGAATGATTTTACAGCTTTATTTACCGGAGATATGTCGCTGGAATCGGAGGATGAGGTATTAAGCGCTCTGAACGGGCGCAGGACGGATGTGCTGAAAGTCGCGCATCATGGCTCGAGAACCGCTACCTCAGAAGAATTCCTTCCGGCAATCGGTGTCCGGACCGCTGTCCTTTCCTGCGGCGTCAACAACCGGTACGGACACCCGCACAAGGAAGTCGTGGAACGTCTGGAACAGGCAGGAATCGACAGTTACAGAACCAGTACGGGAGGATGTATTCAGATACGCAGCGACGGAAACGGATATAAAGTGAAGGAATTTCTGAAAGAAGCGTAATCTATTAATATGATGCAGGAAACGTAAAAAAGAAAAAGTGGAATAACATATAACATAATAGAACACACAGAAGTAAAGCGGGGATGAACGTATATTACGAAGTTTATAATCTATACGGTTCATCCCCTTTGCCATGGGAAAGTTTTATTGCAGCATGACCATGCAGCGTTTATGATAGCAGGCAATTCCGTATTTCAGAATGGTCGTCATGCCATCATCAATCAGGCTTTCAGCATAATTTCTGTTTTCAATCTGATTCAGGGCTTCCTCACATCCGGTTTTCAGAGCTCCGTTTTCACCGTATTTTACCTCAATAATGATGCCGATGCTTTCCTCTTCAATTTCAATCAGGATGTCGCTGTATCCGTCTCCCGATTCGGCATTTGACCATACATCCCAGTCGTCCATATGCGCAAACAGCCCGAGAAGAATGCCATGATAAAAATTTTCTTTTTTTGAATGAGGAACGCTGGTGTCACGGATACTGATGGTTTTCTTCAGGTAAGCGTTGAACATCGCTTCAATTGTTTCTGTATCGGCCTTTTTAAATGCCGTGCAGAAAGCGTTAAGGGCGGGCATATCCTTTGCAGTAATTTCAGAAAACCACTCTTTGATCTGTATAATAAAAATCTGACGGATTTCCTGATTGGGAATTCTCAGCAAATATTCATATTCATCATCTGTTTCCTGGCGGGTCAGATAGCCCGTAGTAAACAGGATACTCCACAAATGGTCAATGGATTTGTCCAGATCCTCATAAGTCAGTTCCTGATGAATTTCTTTTCGGACGGACTCTCCTGCAATCAGTTTTTCCAGTTCATTCTGAGTTTTTCTTGTTGCTTTGTTGATGAAGCGTTTTACAATACTGTTGCTGCTTGTGTTGATCCAGTATGATTTGGGCTTCACGGACGGATTCACGCAGGCTTCATCGCAGAAACTGATTACATCCCAGGGGCAATAAACCGCAACATTGCCAAACAGATAGCCGTCATACCACTCTCTGACGTCTTCATAACGTTCCGATAAATCATAGTAGGACAGAAGTTTTCTTACATCGCCGTCGGTAAATCCAAAATACTCATCGTAACGAACATCTGTCACCGTAAGCACCTTCATATTGTTCAGGCCTGTGAAGATACTTTCTTTCGAGATTCTGAGACATCCTGTGAGAACAGCAAAGTACAGACTGTCATTGCCTTTCAGTGCCATGCTGAACATATTGCGGATCAGAGAAACCATTTCGGGATAATAATGATTCTGAAACGCTTTGTCCAGTGGAACGTCATACTCGTCTATCAGGATAAGAACCCTGTGGTCATAATGTTTTGAAAGGAGAAAAGAAAGCGTTCGCAGACCTGCTTCAAGCGCATCAGCCGGCATGGAAAATATGGTATTCTGCTTTTCATCCACTTTTATAAGCTGTGTATACATTTTTTTCTCTTCCTCTGAAAGACTGCTGCTTTCCAGAAGAAACTGAAAACGCAGAGCTTCTCTGCCGATGATATTGCGTATGGAAGCAAGGGCTGCCTGAAATGTCATTCCTCCTGCATCTTTCAGACTGATGGAGATGACTGGGAACTGTCCCATATACTGCTCGCATAATTCTTTTTCACGGGAAATATTTAATCCGTCAAATACCTTTTTATCATGACCGATTTCAAAAAAACACTGAAGCATACTCATATTCAGCGTTTTGCCGAATCTCCGGGGGCGGGTAAATAAATTGACTTTGCCCCAGTTTGAGAGCAATTCTGTGATCAATACAGTTTTATCCACATAATAAAAATCTTCGCGTATGATTTTTTCAAAATTATCAATTCCAACCGGTAGTTTCTTTTTCATAGCATTGTCCTTTCCGGTGCATTTATTTTGATATAAAACAGATGCATCTATTATATCATGCATAAAAAATGCAGACAAGAAAATCTGCCTTAAAGATCACATTTCTTCGGTCGAAGCTCTGATCAGCAATTTCAGCTGTTGACTTTGCGGATTATAAATTTATAATCGTATTTATAACAGAGCAGGAAATGAGTTTGTGAAATCTGCTCAAAACAGCAAAAAGGGGAATATAATGGGAAATTTATTGAGAAACTGTTTTACATGGATTGCAGAGAATCACCGGCTGAAGCGGTTTTCGGATGAGGATTTTCAATTCAGCTCAGCATTTCCGAAAAAACTGGGGTATAAATGTGATCCCGTAGGATGGTGTACGATTCACGATGTGACAGATGCGCAGCTGGAGAGGATTTTTCGCGAGGCACATGATGCGGGTGCTTCTGTCCGGGCATATTATGACTGCTTTCTGGATAAACATATGTCTGCTGAGTGGTACGTAATGGAGGGGAAATATTTAGATGATCCGGCTTCAGAGAGTATTCTGTGCGACGGAAAGGAATGGAATCTGGATGTGATTTCCGCATACAGAATCTCTCCGGTCACCCGGGTTCTTATATCCGACCTGTTTATAATGGTACAGCAGCCGGTTATGGAAGTGTTTTCAGAAGAAGGATTTACCGGAGCTGATTTTATGTGGGTGCGTGATAGAGGAAAATACGAAGGAAAACAGTACTTCCAGCTTCTTCCCCAAAAGATGATTCCCTGGTATTATACTGCGGATGGACATTTTAACGTGTACAGCGATACGGGTTCGAAGAGGAAAGCAGCGTTTCGGAAGAAGATCGGGCAGATTGATTCCACAGCAGAGCTGATATGGAAAAATACTTCTGAAGTTATGGGTTCATTTCCCATGGCCGTTTCCCGAAAGGTTCTGCCGGATACGGATACAGCAGCAGTTTGTGTACAGGACCGGATGGGAGATGTCATTTCAGCAGGAGTTCTGGTTCGTAAAAAGGTAAGGGATTGTCTGGTGGACAGAAAGCTGCTTTCGCCCGGGGATTTTTCACCTGTGGTGGTTGTAAATGATAATGAACAGATTGATGAATGTATGGGAGCGTTGAAGGAAGAGTGGAATAATACATTTATAAAAGGCTATTTCCGGGAGGAATGCACACAATGGGAAATACCGGAAGAACTGATACAGCATTACCGGAGTCTGTACGAATCCCACCGGAAAAAGCAGCGCCCCCGGTATGAAATCACGGAGAAAAAGGCAGTGGCGCTGATGAAGCAATGCAAAAAAGAAGAGCCCAAAGCCTGGCGAAAGCCTCTGCCCGCCAAACAGGCAGAGCAGCTGCCCGATCTCAGACTCCTTCCCTATTACCGTGTATCCAACGGCGGTTATCCGGGAAGTGAGTATCACTATTATTCCACGGATGAACTCAGAAAGGAAACAGAAGAATTCCGGCAGCGGCAGGCTGAGGAAAATTTCTCAATACAGGATGCCGTACTGTTTGGAGATACTGCAGACGGGGAATATATTCTGTTGTCCCAGGATGGACATGTTATACGATATGCCATGGGAGATCCGGATCCTGTACAGGAATGGGAGAATCTGCAGACATTTTTTTATGAAGCACTGGCGGAGGGTTAAATGCTTTCCGAAATTCCGGTTGCACAATTCGTTCTTTTCGTTTATAATATACTGGTTTTACCTTATTCAAAACAGTTCAGCAGGAGCTGATCTGCTGTTTCATGTGCGCCCGGCGGCGCACGTTTCCAATTGACAGACCGTGGGAGGAGAATATGTTTCGTTTTTTTGTGGCGCCGGAGCAGATTGCCGGAGATCACATCACTGTGACCGGAGACGATGTGAATCATATGAAAAATGTGCTTCGTATGAAGCCGGGTGAGAGAGTCCGGATCAGCAACGGTACAGATGAGGATTATTTCTGTACGATTGAGTCTCTGGAGGAGGAAGCGGTGCTGCTGCATGTGGACAGCAGAGAGCAGTCTTCCATTGAGCTGCCTGTGCAGATCTATCTGTTTCAGGGGCTGCCCAAGTCAGACAAGATGGAGCTGATCATTCAGAAAGCGGTGGAGCTGGGTGCGTATGGTATTGTACCGGTTTCCATGAAACGATCCGTGGTGAAGCTGGACAGCAAAAAAGCGGCTGCGAAGGTGAAACGGTGGAATGCCATTGCAGAAAGTGCTGCCAAGCAGAGCGGCCGCATGGTGATTCCTCAGGTACAGATGCCGGTGACATTTGCTCAGGCAGTGGAGCAGGCGTCAGACATGGACTGCAAACTTCTGCCTTATGAAAATGAAGAAGGTATGGACGGAGTCCGAAGGATTCTGGGAGAACTGGCAGAGCAGGTGAAGAAACGCATCGGAGAGCGGCAGCGCAGCCGGGAGCAGCAGTGCAGTCCGAAGCAGCAGGCGGCTTCATCCGAAAGCGGTGTGCTCTCTGCAGACAAGCCGTTTCGCATCGGTATTTTCATCGGCCCCGAGGGCGGTTTTGAACCGGCGGAGGTGGAGCTTGCCGTGAAAGATGGCTGGCAGCGGATTTCCCTGGGCAGACGGATTCTGCGGACGGAGACGGCGGGTATGGCTCTGCTGTCGGTACTGGTATATCTGCTGGAACCGTAACCAGCCGCATGACAGCGAATAAAATATATTAGCGGATAAATGATAGATACAGTCTGCAGACTGGAGGAATAGTGATGGAAGCATATCTGGATAATTCAGCGACAACCTGTGCCTTCGCGCGGGTATGTGATATTATGATGAAGACCATGTCGGAGGACTACGGCAATCCTTCTTCCCTGCATTCAAAAGGATTCCATGCGGAGCATTATGTCAATGAAGCAAGGGAGGCAGTGGCGAAAAGCCTTCGCGTCAGCGATCGCGAGATTATATTTACCTCCGGCGGTACCGAGTCGAACAATATGGCACTGATCGGCTGTGCCATGGCCAATAAGAGAAAAGGCAACCATCTGATCACCACGGTGTTCGAACATGCATCGGTGGGCAATACCATGCGTTTTCTGGAGGAACAGGGGTTTCGCGTGACATATCTGCCTGTGGATCATGAGGGAACTGTTTCTCTGAAGGCTCTGGAGGAGGCAATCTGCCCCGAAACGATTCTTGTTTCCGTGATGTATGTGAACAATGAGATCGGGGCGGTGCAGCCCATTGAGGAGATTGCAAAAATCATCCGGAGAAAGAAACCGGATATTCTGTTTCATGTGGATGCCATTCAGGCTTTCGGAAAGTATGTGATCCGGCCCGGACGGCAGGGAATCGATCTTCTGTCGGTCAGCGGACACAAGATTCACGGCCCCAAGGGAACGGGATTTTTGTATGTTAGAGACAAGGTGAAGATCAAACCGATTATTTTCGGCGGCGAGCAGCAGCACGGCATGCGTTCCGGAACAGAGAATGTGCCCGGGATTGCCGGCCTTGGGGAAGCTGTGAAAGAGATTTACAAAGATCATAATGCAAGAGTGGCCGGTATGTATGAACTGAAAAAACTGTTTGTGGAACAGCTGGCGGATCTGGACGGAATCGTGATCAACGGGCAGCCTCTGATGAAGGGGGCGCCGCACATTGTCAGTGTCAGCTTCCGGGGAGTCAGAAGCGAGGTACTGCTTCATGCACTGGAGGAACGGGGCATCTATGTGTCGGCAGGTTCGGCATGCTCTTCCAATCATCCGGCAGTCAGCGGAACGCTGAAGAGCATCGGTGTGGAAAAGGATCTTCTGGATTCCACTCTCCGGTTCAGTTTCAGCATTTTTACCACGGCGGATGAAATTCGCTACGCTGCAGATACTTTAAAAGAACTGGTTCCCGTACTGCGCAGATTCCGCAGAGGATGATGCGGTGCGGGGACACTGCGCGGACTGCAGATGATTGGATTGCAGATGATGGACTACAGATGATTGGATTGTAGACGATGGACTACAGATGTTTATTGATGCTATTGATGACCAGAGAGAAGGAATGGAGATCAGGATGAAATTTCATGCTTTTTTAATTAAATATGCAGAAATCGGTATCAAGGGCAAGAACCGGTATCTGTTTGAAGATGCACTGATGAAGCAGATCCGCCGTGCATTAAGACGAATTGACGGATCTTTCAGCGTATGCAAGGAAGACGGCCGCATTTATGTAATGGCGGAAAATGATGATTTTGATGAAGAGGATGTGTATGAAGCCCTGCAGCATGTGTTTGGTATTCAGGGTATCTGTCCCATGCTGCAGGTTGAAGATGAGGGTTGGGAGAAGCTCTGTGAGACGGTTGTTTCCTATATGAAGGAAACCTACGGTCAGGAGCAGTACAGCTTCAAAGTGCAGGCACGTCGTGCCAGAAAGAATTACCCTTTCAATTCCAATGAGATCTGCCGCAATATGGGTGAGGTGATCCTGAATCAGGTTCCCGGTGTCCATGTGGATGTTCACAATCCGGATGTGATGCTGCATATTGAGATCCGCCAGAAGATTAATATTTACTCAAAGACGGTAAAAGGCCCCGGCGGTATGCCCGTGGGTACCAATGGCAAGGCCATGCTTCTGCTTTCCGGCGGTATTGACAGCCCGGTGGCAGGCTATATGATCGCCAAGCGCGGTGTTGTGATCGATGCGGTTTACTTCCATGCACCGCCGTACACCAGCGAGCGTGCAAAGCAGAAAGTCATTGATCTGGCGAAGGAAGTGGCTGCCTACGCAGGTCCTGTCAATCTGCATATTGTGAATTTCACGGATATTCAGCTGGCGATTTATGAGAAGTGCCCTCACGATGAGCTTACGATCATCATGAGACGCTATATGATGAAGATTGCCCAGGACCTGGCGGTTAAGACAGGCTGTCTGGGTCTGATTACGGGAGAGAGCATCGGACAGGTTGCTTCCCAGACCATGCAGTCCATGGCAGTTACCAATGAGGTCTGTGAACTGCCGGTTTACCGTCCGCTGGTAGGTTTTGACAAACAGGACATTGTGGAAATCTCCCAGCAGATCGGTACGTTTGAAACATCGATCCTTCCCTATGAGGACTGCTGTACCATTTTTGTGGCCAAACATCCCGTCACAAAGCCCAATCTGAACATCATCAAACGCTCGGAACGGAATCTGGAAGGTGTTATCGAGCCTCTTTATGAAGCTGCTATGAATACGGTGGAAACAGTATGGTGTGAAAGCGAACGGTAGCGGCAGCAGTTCGGAGCCGGCAAAAGGGGATGCCCTTTCGGACACCCCCTTTTGTGTTTGTGAAGAATAGCATTTGGATGATTCGGCCGCCGGATTATTCTACTACGTAAGGCTTTAATGCTTCGAGAATCTCATCAAGCTTATCTGTAGCATGGATATTCAGTTCGATGGGTTTGGAAAGATCCAGACTGAAGATGCCCATGATGGATTTTGCATCGATTACGTATCTTCCGGAGATTAAATCGAAATCACAATCGAATTTTGTCAGGGTATTAACAAATGCTTTTACTTTGTCGATTGAGTTTAACATAATGCTGATGGTTTTCACAGGAAAATCCTCCTTTAAATTTAATGTTCGTTATTGTAATTTTACTAAGAGAAGCACTCGATGTCAAGCAATTTAGGGTTCATTTGCAGATACAATCCCCAGAAAAAAATTGAGCAATTTTTATCAGAAAGGAGTCGAAATTGAAAAAAGCAGCTTTTCATACGTTAGGTTGTAAGGTCAATACCTACGAAACGGAAGTAATGAAATCCCAGCTGAAAGAGCATGGGTATGAGATTGTTCCTTTTTCGGATACAGCGGATGTCTATATTATCAATACCTGTACCGTTACCAATATTGCAGATCAGAAGTCGCGGCAGATGCTCCACAAGGCGAGAAAAAAGAATCCTCAGGCCGTGATTGCGGCGGTGGGATGCTATGCTCAGACATTTAAGGAAGAATTGATCCGGGATCATACTGCGGATCTGATCATCGGCAATAATCAGAAAAACCGTCTGTATGAGCTGCTGGAGGAGTACGATGCCAGCCATACGCTGCAGGAGGCGGTCTGTGATGTGAGACAGGAGAAGGATTACGAACCTATGTTCCTGACCTCCACAGAGGACCGGACCCGGGCTTTCCTGAAGATTCAGGATGGGTGCAATCAGTTCTGCAGCTACTGTCTGATTCCCTATGCCAGAGGAAGGGCGAGAAGCAGAGCTGTGGATGATGTGATCGCGGAGATCCGTACGCTGGCGGAAAAAGGATTTCAGGAGGTGGTTCTGACAGGAATCCATTTAAGCTCCTACGGCATGGATCTGAATGATGAAAAGAAGCCGCTGCTGAAGGAAGTAATTCTGGCTGCGGCTGAGATTGAGGGAATCCGGAGGATCCGTCTCGGCTCACTGGAGCCCAATGTGATTACTGAGGATTTCATCGTACCGCTGTCACAGTGTGATAAGTTCTGCCCTCATTTTCATCTGTCTCTGCAGAGCGGCTCCGATGCTACGCTGAAACGGATGAATAGACATTATACTGCCAGTGAATACTATAGTAAATGTGAACTGATCCGCCGGTATTTTGAGCATCCGGCGATTACCACTGACGTGATTGCGGGATTTCCCGGGGAAACGGAGGAAGAATTTGAAGAAACCTGTGCTTTTGTGGAAAAGGCGGGCTTTGCCGAGATGCATGTATTCAAATACTCCCGCAGGAAGGGAACACGCGCCGATGCCATGGACGAACAGATTCCGGATCAGGTAAAGACACAGCGCAGCCACCGGCTGCTGGAGATCGCCTCCCGTATGCAGCAGGACTATCTGTCCTGGTATCCTGGGCGGCAGGTGGAGATTCTGACTGAAGATGAGATATTATATCAGGGTGAAACCTGGAGATGCGGTCACACGAAAGAGTACGTAAAATGTATCGTAAAAGGCTGTGAATCCAACAGAATCATCACAGGGGAAGCCTGCAAAGTGACAGAAAACCACATGCTGATCGTCCATTAGGCAGAACTTTATTTGCACTACCACTTGCCGAATGATGCAAAATGTATTAAAATAAGGCTGAGTATTGCCTGGAATAAAATTTTGTAAAGGAAGTGATTGTGTGAGCGATATCAATGTAACCCAGTTTTTCAAGGTACCTCAGGACAACGAAAGCGATGTGGAGAAGGTTCTGGAGGCGGTATGTCATGCCATGATGGAGAAGGGATACAATCCCCAGAGTCAGATCGTAGGCTACATTATGTCTGGTGACCCCACTTATATTACCAGCTATAAAGGAGCCAGAAGTATGATCATGAAAGTGGAACGGGATGAGATACTGGAAGAACTGATGCGTTTTTATCTGGAAAACAAACTGAACAGGTAGCGGACATGCGTATACTTGGATTGGATTATGGCTCAAAAACCGTGGGAGTGGCTGTCAGCGATGCGCTGGGCATTACGGCACAGGGATTGGAGACAATTCAGCGGACACAGGCGAATAAGCTGAGAAAGACACTTGCACGCATAGAGCAGCTGATTAAAGAATATGATGTAGGAAAGATTGTGCTGGGCTGCCCGAAAAACATGAACAACACGGAAGGTCCGCGCGTACAGGCAACAATGGAGTTCAGGGACATGCTTGAGCGCCGGACCGGCCTTGAGGTGATCCTGCAGGACGAGCGTCTGACAACAGTTTCGGCCGAGCGGGTTCTGAGGGAGTCAGGGGTGCGCAGGGAGAACCGCAAGGAGGTTATCGATAAGATCGCAGCAGTATTTATCCTGCAGACCTATCTTGATGCGCAGGCTTTCGCGGCACATAAGGAGATTGAATGAGTAGTAGCAGCAACAGAATTGTTCTCACGACAGAAGACAGCGAGACCCTTGAATTATTTGTATTGGAAAAGACCAGAATCAACGGGAGAGATTATCTTCTGGCATCAGACAGCAGTCTGGACGACGAGACTGCCGAAGAGGCCGAATGTTATATTTTCAGGGATGATTCTCTTCCGGGCGATTCTGAAGCAGTTTATGTAATGGTTGAAAATGAGGATGAACTGGCCGGTGTACTGGATATTTTTCAGAATTTAATGGACGATGTATCGATTGAAGATTAAAAATTACAGTCCTTCGGGTTCATGCTGGTTTTCTTCCTGCGTTAATATCAGGCGCAGTACGCTGTGTGGTACTGCTGCGGAAAGCACGGAGGTAACTAATTGAAGTCAGGAGCAAACCATAAATTACGTATTATCCCTTTAGGTGGTTTGGAATCTATCGGTATGAACATTACGGCACTGGAGTATGATGACAGCATCATCGTTATTGACTGCGGGCTGAGCTTCCCCGGAGACGATATGCTGGGTATTGATCTGGTAATCCCGGATGTCACATATCTGAAAGAAAATATTGAGAAAGTTAAGGGGTTTTTTATTACCCATGGTCATGAAGATCATATCGGGGCGCTGCCCTATATCCTTCGCGATGTAAATGTACCCGTTTACGGAACGAAGCTGACCATCGGAATTATCGAAAGCAAGTTAAAAGAACATCCGAATCTGAAAGCAGTTAAGAAAAAAGTTGTAAAATACGGACAGTCCATCAATGCGGGCTGTTTCCGTGTGGAATTTATCAGGACAAATCACAGTATTGCCGATGCAGCGGCATTTGCTGTTTTTACACCTGTGGGAACAGTGATTCATACAGGTGATTTCAAGATTGATTATACACCCGTATACGGCGATGCTGTGGATCTGCAGCGTTTTGCCGAACTGGGCAAGAAGGGTGTGCTGGCTCTGTTATGTGAGAGCACCAATGCCATAAGAGAAGGTTTTACCATGTCGGAGCGCACGGTCGGCAGGACCTTTGATAATCTGTTTGCTGAGAACGTCAATCACAGAATTATTGTTGCAACCTTTGCATCCAATGTGGACCGCGTTCAGCAGATCATCAATACGGCATACAAATACGGCCGCAAGGTTGTTGTGGAAGGCCGCAGCATGGTCAACATTATCAATACGGCCATGGAGCTGGATTATCTGGATATTCCCGAAGGAACACTGATCGATCTGGATTCCCTTAAGAACTATCCGGAGGAAAAGACGGTTCTGATTACCACGGGAAGCCAGGGCGAGTCCATGGCGGCGCTGTCCAGGATGGCAGCCGGTATCCACCGCAAGGTGACCATTAAGCCGGGAGACGCGATTATTTTAAGTTCTTCCCCCATTCCCGGCAATGAAAAGGCAGTTGCCAAGATTATTAACGAGCTGTCCATGAAGGGCGCTCATGTAATTTATCAGGATACACATGTTTCGGGTCATGCCTGCCAGGAAGAAATCAAGCTGATGTATTCCCTGATTCATCCGAAGTATTCGATTCCCATCCACGGTGAGTTCCGTCATCGTCAGGCACAGTCGAATCTGGTACAGTCGCTGGGAATTCCCAAAGATCATATCTTCATGATGAATGCAGGCGATGTGCTGGAGATGAATGAAGACGAAGCGGCTGTTACCGGCAAGGTTCATGCAGGCTCTGTTCTTGTGGATGGACTTGGTGTGGGTGATGTGGGCAATATCGTACTTCGCGACCGCCAGAGTCTTTCCCAGAATGGTATCATCATCGTGGTGCTCTCGCTGGAGAAGCATACGAATCAGCTTCTGGCCGGTCCCGATATCGTATCGAGAGGTTTTGTATACGTACGTGAATCAGAGGATCTCATGGAAGAAGCAAGGCAGGTTGTCTGCAGTGCGGTGGATGAGTGTCTGAGGAGAAATATCACAGACTGGGTTCGCCTGAAAACAGTGATCCGGGATAATTTAAGTGATTATCTCTGGAAGAAGATGAAACGAAATCCCATGATTCTTCCCATCATTATGGAAGTCTGATGACCGCGGGAATCTGATTACAGTTTTACAAAGGTTTGATAAAGTATGGCAGAAAACAGCAGTGAAATCAATGTAAAAAAGGCCAATCGGGCGGTGGGAGGCGCACTGCGCGCCTGCGTCCGCCTGATCGGCGTACTTCTGATAGTATTGGTGTTCCATTTTGTGATCAGCATGGGATATGATTTCGGATACAATCTGTTTGCGGCGCCTGCCATGTCAGCTCCTCCGGGCAGAGAAGTTGTATTTTCGGTGGAACCGGGAGAGTCCACTGAAGAAATCATCGACGGGCTGGCGGAAGCAGGATTGATTTGCGACAAGCTTATTTTCCGGTGTCAGATCATCTTTTATGACAAGATTCTGCAGCCGGGTGAGTACGACATGAATACTTCCATGACAAGCAAGGAGATTCTGATGTATCTGAATGACGGTCCCGGCAGTTTACAGGAGTAGATCAATGATTATCGATGAAAGAACAACCGAATATATCAGATCGCTGGAACCGGATTATACTCCGGTTCTGGCTGACATAGAAGCAGAGGCAGTCCGTGACAGGGTTCCGATCATCCGCAGGGAGACGGGAAGTCTGCTGCGTAGTCTGATTCTTATGAAACGCCCCCGCAGAATTCTGGAGGTGGGCACGGCAACCGGTTTTTCAGCGCTTCTGATGAGTGAAGTGATGCCGGAAGGCTGTACGATTACGACGATTGAAAAATATGAAAAAAGAATCCCTCTGGCACAGGCAAACTTTCGCAGGGCAGGTAAAGAGGATGTTATCCATCTGATTGCCGGTGATGCTGCAGAAGTGCTTGAATCGCTGGAGGGGTCTTTTGATTTTATCTTTATGGATGCCGCCAAAGGGCAGTACATTTATTTCCTTCCGTCTGTTATGCGGCTGCTGGAGCCGGGTGGAGTCCTGGTTTCCGATAATATCCTGCAGGACGGACAGCTGGTGGAATCCCGCTATGGTGTAACCCGGAGAAACCGGACGATCCACAGCCGTATGAGGGAATATCTTTATGCACTGAAGCATACGGAGGGGCTGGAATCTTCCGTACTGACTGTAGGCGACGGCGTAACTGTCAGTGTGAAAACGCGGTAGGAGAAATATATTTTAAGGAGAACATGATGAAAAAACCGGAGCTTTTGATTCCCGCCGGGAGTCTTGAGGTTTTGAAAACAGCGGTGTATTACGGTGCAGATGCTGTATATGTGGGCGGAGAAGCATTCAGTCTCCGTGCAAAAGCGAAGAATTTTTCCATGGAGGAGCTGGCGGAAGGAATCCGTTTTGCTCATAAGCATGGTGTAAAAGTGTATGTAACAGCCAATATTCTGGCGCATAATCAGGATCTGGAGGAAGCAGCTGCCTATTTTTCAGAGCTGAAAAAGGTGAAACCGGATGCGGTGCTGGTATCGGATCCGGGGCTTTTCATGGTGGCACGGGAAGTAATCCCGGAGATCCCGCTTCACATCAGTACTCAGGCCAATAATGTCAATTACGGTACGTTCCTGTTCTGGAAATCTCTGGGAGCGACCCGGGTGGTGACCGGCAGAGAACTGTCGCTGGAGGAGATCCGTACTATTCGTTCGAAGATACCGGAGGACATGGAGATTGAAAGCTTCGTTCACGGAGCCATGTGTATCTCCTATTCAGGGAGATGCCTGTTGTCCAACTACCTGACCGGGCGCGATGCCAATCAGGGGGCATGCACCCATCCCTGCCGGTGGAAATATACATTGATGGAAGAAAAACGCCCCGGAGAGTATTTTCCCGTGGTTGAGAGCGAGAGGGGAACGTTTATCTTCAATTCGAAGGACCTGTGTATGATCGACCATATTCCCGATCTGGTGGATGCGGGCATCGACAGCTTTAAGATCGAGGGCCGCATGAAGGCCGCTCTTTATGTGGCGGTGGTTGCCAGAACCTACAGAAGAGCCATTGACGATTATTTCACCGACCCGGCTCTTTATGAGAAAAATCTGGACTGGTACCGGTCGGAGATTGAAAAATGCACCATGCGCCCGTTTACTACCGGGTTTTTCTACGGAAAGCCTGATGCGCAGGCACAGATCTATGACAACAATACCTATATTCAGGATTATATTTATCTGGGGATGAGCCAGGCTGTCCGGGAGGACGGAAGCTTTTTTCTGGAGCAGAAGAATAAATTCTCAGTGGGTGAAACGGTGGAACTGCTGAAACGTGACGGGCAGAATCAGGAGACTGTGGTTCTCTCCATTACAGATGAGGAAGGGAATGCTCAGGAAAGTGCTCCCCACGCCAGACAGCATCTTTTTGTCCGCCTGAGCGCTTCACCTGAGGAAGGGGATATTCTTAGAAAGAAGGCCTGATTATTATGGAACTCTTTTTGTTTGCCGTTTCGGGCATCCATGTGATATATTATGCAGTACTGGTATTATTTACGGATGCCACCTGGATGACGCAGCTGTACTGGCCTGTCAGTGCGGCAGTTTTTGCGCTGATTGCGCAGCTTCTGCGAATTGACCGGAAACGGAAGCAGAAGCGCAGGCGGTGTATGCCGCTGGAGCTGCGGACTGTGATCTGCACCAGCTGCGGACTGTATTTTCTGCTGATAGGAGTATTTACGGTTCTGATCTTTTCCCGGGGATTTTCTGAAAATCCTGAAGATGCCGATTATCTGATTTTCATCGAAAACGGCGATGTGGAGACCTCTCTGACCGAGAGCGACTACAATGCGTTGTCCTGTACCATCGATTATATGACAAGACATGAGAATACGTCGGTGGTTCTTGCGGGCTGCAGCCGTTTCCGGGATCTGGAAGTGGATGAGAATGAGCTTCAGGATCTGATGAAAAAGTATCTGACCGATCAGGGGATCAGTGAGGACAGGATCATAACAGAAGAGATTTCCAACAATCTGAGACAGAATATCATGTACAGCTATGCGTATATTCTGATGGACTGGTATGGAGATGATGCGGAACGGGAAGCAGAGCCCACGGTGGGGATCGTGGCGGAGGCGGCTTCCGTGTTCCGCTACTGGATGATCGTCAGGAATCTGGGCGATGTGAGCCGGCATATGAAGATCGTATCCTTCCATGAACCGGTTCTGGGGTGGCCTGCCAGAATCGTGGAGGAGGTACAGCTGATTGTCAGATATCATCTGATCAATCAGTTTGAGTATACTCCCTCTGAAAGATCAGGCTTGTGATTTGACCGGGAACTGACCGGATTTTGATAAAGTGAGGAGAAATGAGTATGGCATTTGAAAAGCTGGAAACATATCAATTACTAAGAGAAGAAGTCATTAGCGATTTGAATTCCACAGCATATATTCTGCGTCATAAAAAAAGCGGCGCACGGATTTTCCTGCTGTCCAATGAAGATGAGAACAAGGTATTTACCATAGGATTCCGCACACCCCCGGTTAACAGCACCGGGGTTGCGCATATTCTGGAGCATTCCGTTTTATGCGGATCGGAAAAATTCCCCTTAAAGGACCCTTTTGTGGAACTGGTTAAGGGATCTCTGAATACCTTCCTGAACGCCATGACGTATCCGGATAAAACTGTTTATCCTGTGGCCAGCTGCAATGATGCGGATTTCCAGAACCTGATGGATGTTTATATGGATGCGGTTCTGAATCCCCGGATCTATGAGACAGACAAGATTTTCCGCCAGGAGGGCTGGCATTATGAGATGGAAAGTCCCGAGGCGCCGCTTACCATCAATGGTGTGGTTTACAATGAGATGAAAGGTGCGTTTTCCACACCTGACAGCGTGCTGGAGCGTTCCATTCAGAACTGTCTGTATCCGGATAATACCTACGGCAATGAATCCGGCGGCGATCCCGATGTGATCCCCCGGCTTTCCTATGAAGAATTTCTGGCTTTTCATAAAAAATATTATCATCCTTCCAACAGCTATATCTATCTGTACGGCAATATGGATATGGAGGAGAAGCTTCGCTGGCTCGATGAAGAATATCTGAGCCGCTACGAGGCATCACCGGTAGATTCTGTGATTCATGGGCAGAAACCCTTTGAAGCGCCGGTCAGCAAAACCATGACCTATGCGGCTGATGAGGACGGAGATGACGGTTCCTATCTTGCTGCAGCCATGACTGCAGGAAGCGTGCTGGACCGCAGGCAGTATGTGGCCATGGGAATTCTTGATTATGCACTGCTGGATGCACCGGGTGCACCTCTGAAACAGGCACTGATCGATAAGAAGCTGTGCAAGGATGTGTACGGCGGCACCGAATCGGGAATCCTCCAGCCCTACTTTTCCATAGTGGCAAAGGGGGCTGATCCCGGCCGGATGCAGGAATTTATGGATACCGTCCGCAGCACGCTGGAGGAACTGGCGGAAAACGGCCTGAATAAGCGGACGCTGGCAGCAGGTATGAACAGCGCGGAATTCAAATACAGAGAAGCCGATTTCGGAGCATTTCCCAAAGGTCTGATGTACGGACTTCAGTGCTTTGACAGCTGGCTGTACGATGAATCGGATCCGCTGATGCACCTGTCCTACAGCGATACCTTTGACTGGCTCAGAGCCCATATGGAGGAAGGTTATTTTGAAGGGCTGATCCGCGACTGGCTGCTGGATAATCCTCATCAGGTACAGATTGTCATGAATCCGGAGGCAGGTCTGTCTGCAAGGAAGGAAGGAGAACTCTCGAAAAAACTGGCAGAGAAAAAGGCTGCCATGACACCGGAAGAAATCGACCGGATCGTCAGGGAAACGAAGGAACTGAAAGCATTTCAGGAGGCAGTGGATCCGCCGGAAGTGCTGGCGAAGATTCCGCTTCTGTCCCGGGAAGATATCGGCAGAAAGGCATCGGGCTTTTTCAATGAACTGAAACAGGAAAAGGGCGGTGATGTGGTTCATCATGAGCTGTTCACCGGCGGGATCGGCTATCTGCAGATCCTGTTTGATCTTGACGGGATGAATGCGGAGGAACTGCAGTATGCTTCTCTGCTGCGGACTCTGCTCTGCATGGTCAATACGGAGCATTACACCTACAGCGAGCTGGCCGATGAGATCGGCATCAACTGCGGCGGTTTGTCAGCAGGCATCGGTTCCTACGACAGCTGCCGGGATTTCAATCAGTTTACCGGTGTATTTGAACTGGCGGCAAAGGTAAAAACAGACAGGCTGGATTTTGTATTTGACATGTTCCGGGAAATCGTATTTACTTCCGATCTGACCGATAAAAAGAGAATTGCCGAGGTGATTGCACAGACCGGTTCCCGTATGCAGATGCGCATGATGTCCAATGGACATACATCTGCAGTGGGCAGAGCTGTATCGGGCTTCAGCCGTTCCGCAAAATTCAGCGAAATCATCAGCGGTCTGGAATACGCCCGTTTCATCAGCCGTCTCGATGCTTCCTTTGAAAGCTGCAGTGATGAGATCGTGGAAAAACTCTGTGCTGTCCGTGAGAAAATCTTCAAACCCTCCAGAATGCTGGTGGGATACACCTCTGATGCAGCAGGATATGAAAAGCTTCCCGGACTTCTGGAGCGGTTTACACGGGAATTTGCAGAACGGTTCGGCGATACGGAAAAACCCTCGCAGGCATTCGGAAAAGGCGGCTGCCGGTATGATCTGGAAGACAAAGGAGAAACAGCCGGAAAAGAGGGTCTGATGACCAGTGCCCAGGTTCAGTATGTGGCAAGAGCCGGCAGCTTCGGAACACATGGCCTGAAATACACCTCCAGACTCCGGATTCTCGGCGTAATCCTGAATTACGATTATCTGTGGCTCAACCTGCGCGTAAAAGGCGGTGCCTACGGCTGCATGAGCGGTTTTGGAAGAAACGGCGAGAGCTATCTGGTTTCCTACCGGGATCCCAACCTGAAGGAGACCAACGACATTTATGAAGGAATTCCCGCATATCTGCGTGCTTTTCAGGCAGACGAGCGGGATATGACAAAATACATTATCGGAACGATCAGTGATCTGGATACACCTCAGACTCCCAGAACAAAGGGGGCCAGATCCATGGCAGCATGGCTTACCGGTGTAACGGAGGAGATGGTGCAGGAGGACAGAGACAGGATTCTTTCCTGCCAGCCGGAGGATATCCGTGCACTGGCCGATTATGTGGAAACCATGCTGGAGTCAGGCAATCTCTGCGTTGTGGGCAGTGAGACAAAGATTCATGAAAATGAAGCCATGTTTGACCGGGTGGAAAATATGTTTCCAAAGACGAAAAATAACACAGAGGTACAGGAGATGCCGCAGTAAGCGGAGTGTAAGGAGGAAATATGGGCAAACATTTCAAATCGGGTTTTGTAACGCTGATCGGACGGCCCAATGTGGGTAAATCCACGCTGATGAACCATCTGATCGGCCAGAAGATTGCCATCACATCCCGGAAACCCCAGACCACCAGGAACCGGATCCAGACCGTATATACGGATAAGGAATCCCAGATGATTTTTCTGGATACGCCCGGTATTCATAAAGCAAAAAACAAGCTGGGCGAGTACATGGTCAATGTGGCGGAACGTACACTGACAGAGGTGGATGTGATCCTGTGGCTGGTGGAGCCGGATGAAAAAATCGGCCCCGGTGACAGTATTATTCTGGAAAAACTGAAAAAAGTGAAGACACCGGTTATTCTGATCATCAATAAAATCGATACCATCGACAAAGCGGCGGTGGGCAATCTGATTACCATGTGGAAAAAACAGCATGCTTTCAAAGCTGTGATCCCGGTAAGTGCTCTGAGAAGCATTAATACCGATACGGTACTGGAAGAAATACGCAGGTATCTGCCGGAGGGACCCATGTATTACGATGAGGATACGGTGACAGACCAGCCCATCCGTCAGATCACGGCGGAGATTATCCGGGAAAAGGCCCTCAGACGTCTGGAAGACGAAATTCCCCACGGTATCGCAGTGACTGTCGATGTGATGAAGGTGCGTAAGGACGGGATCTGGCAGGTGGATGCTTCCATTATCTGCGAACGGGATTCTCACAAAGGGATTATCATCGGCAAGCAGGGCAGTATGCTGAAAAGTATCGGCATCGATGCCAGAAAGGATATTGAACTTCTGACCGGAGGTCAGGTTAATCTGAAGCTGTGGGTCAAGGTACGCAAAGAGTGGCGCGACAGCGATATACAGCTGAAGAATTTTGGCTATTTCGAGAATAAATGACCGATCTGCTGGAGCTGACAGGTGTGGTGCTTTCCTCCATGCCTGTGGGAGAGTACGACAGAAGAATCGTGCTTCTGACGAAGGAAAGGGGCAGAATTACTGCGTTCGCAAAGGGGGCCAGGAGACAGAACAGCTCCCTGCTGGCAGTATCCTGCCCATTTGTGTGCGGCAGATTTTTCCTGTATGAAGGCAGAAATTCCTATACGCTGCGCAGTGCGGAGGTCATTGCCTATTTCAATCAGCTGCAGCAGGATCTGGAGACACTGTGCTATGCTTCTTATTTTGCGGAACTGGCGGATTATTATGCAAAGGAAAATCTGACGGCAGCCGATATGCTGAATCTTCTCTACCTTGCTTTTCGGGCGCTGGAAAAAGGCCAGATTCCCGGAGTCCTGGTCCGCCATATTTTTGAACTGCGCATCATGGTGATCGACGGAGAATACACGGAGCAGCCTCCCGTATCGGTGGGTGAAAGCGCAGCTTACGCCTGGCATTACGTGGTTACGGCTCCTCTGCAGAAGCTGTTTGGCTTCACGCTGGCGGAGCCGGCTCTGAAGGAATTTGCCAGGGCAGTGACTGTGTGGCGCAGACGGACCATCGACCGGGAATTTCATTCACTGGAGATACTGGAAACATTGTTGTAAATAGATATTGAAATTAATCCCATTTAAGGGTACAATGAATTAACTGTGTCCCTGAGCCGGACACTGTATAGATTAAAACTTTGTAACAGATGCCGCAGCTTCTGCGGCCCAAGGAGGAAATGATGAAACGGTTTGTGAAAGGAATCGCCTGTGCTGTACTGACAGCTGCTCTGCTTGCCGGGTGCGGTCATAAGAGTGAACCGGATACAACAGCTGTCTATATCAGAAAGGATGGTTCCGTAGCTTCTGCGGTATATGAACCCTTTGATACAAAAGTCTACAGTAAGGATGAACTGAAGGAATTTGTGGAGGATGCGGTCATTGCCTACAATCAGAAAAATGCAGGGGAAGCCGCTGCCTATGGGAAGGATGCGGATGAACCGCTTTCTCTGGTGATCAGCTCCCTTGATTTCAGCGACGGCAATGCAGTCCTGAAGATGGAGTATGCTTCCTGCGATGATTATATGCAGTTTAATAAAAGTGAAGGAAGTCTGCTGCAGATGGCATCGGGAACGGTGGCGGGAGCGAAAGAAGCCGGAATTGATCTGAGCAGCTTTGAATTTCTCAATTCCGATGGAACAGACAGCATAAGCGGCGGTGACCTGGATGATGGATACTATGTGGTATTTGTGGAAGGAACTTCCACGATCATGGTGGAGGGCAGCATCAGGTATGCGACAGCGGATGTCACCATTGAAGATAAGGATACCGCACAGGTTTCTTCAGACGGCACCTTATCCTGCATTGTATTTAAGTAGGTACAGATGATCATATGTAATCAGTCCTGATCAATTCAGGATTAACCTGCTCCGGGCGGTGCAGTGCCGCCGGGGGTTATATAACAGCATTGAGTTTGAAAGGATACAGACAAATGGAAAAGACAATGGAAAAAATTGTGGCACTGGCGAAGTCAAGAGGTTTTGTATACCCCGGTTCAGAGATTTACGGAGGTCTTGCCAATACATGGGATTACGGTAATCTTGGTGTGGAACTGAAGAACAACGTAAAGAAAGCATGGTGGCAGAAATTTGTACAGGAAAGCCCCTACAACGTAGGTGTGGACTGTGCGATTCTGATGAATTCCCAGACATGGGTTGCTTCCGGACATCTGGGTGGATTCTCTGATCCTCTGATGGACTGTAAGGGATGTCATGAGCGTTTCCGTGCCGATAAACTGATTGAAGACTACGCACATGACAATGGTCTGGAAATCGATTCCGTAGACGGCTGGAGCCATGAGCAGATGGAGAATTACATCAGAGAGCATCAGATTGCATGTCCTACCTGCGGCAAAACCGATTTTACAGAGATCAGAGAGTTCAATCTGATGTTCAAAACCTTCCAGGGTGTTACCGAGAATGCAAAAAGCACCGTTTATTTAAGACCCGAAACAGCACAGGGTATTTTTGTAAACTTCAAGAATGTACAGAGAACTTCCAGAAAGAAAGTTCCTTTCGGTATCGGTCAGATCGGTAAATCATTCCGTAATGAGATTACTCCCGGTAACTTTACATTCCGTACCAGAGAATTTGAACAGATGGAACTGGAATTCTTCTGCAAGCCCGGTACTGATCTGGAGTGGTTTGCATACTGGAAAGCATTCTGCCTGAACTGGCTGAAATCACTGGGCCTGAAGGACGAGGAACTGCGTGCAAGAGATCATTCTCCTGAAGAACTCTGCTTCTACTCCAAGGCAACCACCGACGTGGAATTCCTGTTCCCCTTCGGATGGGGCGAGCTGTGGGGTATTGCTGACAGAACCGATTACGACCTGACACAGCATCAGAACACTTCCGGTGAGGATATGAGTTATTTCGATGATGAAACCAAGGAAAAATATATTCCTTATGTTATTGAGCCTTCACTGGGTGCCGACCGCGTTACACTGGCATTCCTCTGCAGCGCTTATGATGAGGAACTGATGGAAGACGGCAAGACAAGAACTGTACTTCATTTCCATCCGGCTATTGCACCGGTTAAAATCGGTGTGCTTCCTCTGTCAAAGAAGCTCAATGACGGTGCTCTGGAGATCTACAGCCAGCTGTCAAAATATTACAATTGCGAATTTGATGACAGAGGACAGATCGGTAAACGCTACAGAAGACAGGACGAAATCGGTACTCCTTTCTGCATTACTTATGATTTTGATTCCGAAAATGACCATGCGGTAACCGTTCGTGACAGAGATACCATGGCACAGGAACGTGTGGCAATCGCCGATATGGAAGCTTACTTCAGAGATAAGATGAGCTTCTGATCGCGGACAGACAACAGTTACAGATAAACAGGTAAAAAAGAGGGATGCGAGCAGTTGCATCCTTCTTTATTAGGAGCGGTCCGGTGCCGGCATGGAATCGGAGCAGGCCTTTGACGCAGGCACAGACCGCAGTATTATGGTAAATGATGAGGGAAATAAGAAATACAGGTATAAATGAAGATATGAATGCAGGAAAAAAGCGGGACAGAACCAGACTCTGCCGTACACTGCGGCTGCTTTTTGTGCTGTTGCTGCTGATTACTGTGTCCGGCGGCTGTGCAGAAACAACAGAGACAGACCGGAAAACGGCGGATGGCAGTCAGAATATTTCGGGAGAATCGTCTGCAGCGTTGGATGGCAGTAGTTGCGAAGAATCTGCAGAAACAGCAGATGAAAGCAGAACAGAGGAATCTGCAGAGCAATCGGATGGAAAAACAACAGAGACAGACACGGCGCAGGGGACCACACAGGAAACAACTGCGGAGCAGACGGAATCACTGTACAATGAAGACGGCAGCCGCAGGGCGTGGATTGTTGCACAAGGGCGCCTGAATGTGCGGGAGAAAGCGAAAGCTTCTTCGCAGTTTATCGGTTCTTTCCCCGAGCGTCAGGAAATCCGGGTGCTGAATGAAAAAGCTGTGGGAGGATTCTATAAAGTAAGCGGCCGGGATTATACCACCGGTAAGGAGGTTACCGGCTTTGCTGCTGCAAAATATATCAGTTTTGATCCGCCGGAAGCTCCTGAGGTCAGGCTTGATGTGGTTTCCTGGCTGCAGACGGATGAACGCTGGGGCGATATGCTGCTGGGTTCTACGAAGAAAACCATGTATGATATCGGATGCGCTACAACGGCTCTGGCCATGAGCGAGACATTCCTTAAGAAAAAGGAAATCTATCCCGATGAGCTGGCAGAAGATGCCATCTATACCAGTGACGGTGAAATCGGCTGGCCAAAGGATTATTACTGGAACTACAATAAGGATATGTATCTGGATTTTGTGTATAATAAACTCCATGAAGGAATTCCGGTGCTGATCGGCTGTGCCCGGTACAACGGAAGACCCCACTGGGTTCTGATCACAGGCTATGTGGGTGACGGCGGCAAACTGAAAGCGAAGGATTTTCTGATCAATGATCCGCTGCCTTACGGAAGAACCAACCTGCAGCAGTATCTGGATGAATATCCGGTGTTCAATAAACTGATTTATTACTGTAAGGACAGGGCTCTGGTACCCGGCAGTGAGGAATCGGAGGCGGCAGCGAAGAAAGAAGCGGAGAAAAAGAAAAAAGAAGAAGC
>JALFLM010000025.1 GCA_022774705.1 Lachnospiraceae bacterium
TGTCGGTTGATTTATGATGTGAATCAATCATTTGTCTGAACCGGCACTGTATGCGGGAGAGGCAGCTGCCTTCTCCCGTATGTTGTATCCGCCGGAAATGGAAAATGAAAGGAGAAATTCGATGGATCTGGAATTTTTACAGGTAATCATGCCATGCTGTTCCGTGGTCTGAAGGTGACTATGGAAGTGGCTGTGGTGGGTATCTTGCTGGGATTTGTGCTTGGTTCGATCACTGGTTATGCACTGCAGAGCAGCAGCAGAATCGCAAAAGAGATTGCCAATATTTATATCTGGATTATCCGCGGTACGCCTCTGGTGGTACAGGCGCTGTATGTTTATTTTGTTGTTCCGGCTATTATTTCCGGAATAAAGGGGGAAACCTTTATTCTTGACAGTACGCTGGCCGGTATTATTGTCATAACACTGAATGCCGGTGCATTTATTTCGGCACTGGTGAAAGGCGCTCTGGAGGGTGTCGATGCGGGGCAGAAAGAGGCAGGATGTTCTCTGAGTCTGACCAAGGTACAGGTTATGACACATATCGTTATTCCGCCGGCTTTCAAATCAATGATTCCCGGTTTGTTTAACCAGTTTATCATTTCACTGAAGGATACGGCACTGCTGTCCATGATTTCCGTTAATGAGATCACAAGACAGACGCAGAATTATGCCACACGAACGCTGAATACGATTCTGGCTTATACAGTATGCGCCCTGTTTTATCTGGTGCTGCTGTCGGTACTGATGATTCTTCAGAAAGTGGTAGAGGTTAAAATCAATAAATAATCAGGAGGGATGGACATGAGCGAACCGTTAATCAAAGTCAGTCATTTAGTGAAATCGTTCGGAGATCTGGAAGTGCTCCGGGACATCAATGTGGATATTCATGAAGGAGAAGTGGTGTGTATCATCGGCCCCTCCGGCTCCGGAAAAAGTACATTTCTGCGCCGCATCAATCAGCTGGAGATACCTACCGGCGGTGAAATCTGCTATAAAGGTGAGAATCTCTGCGATAAAAAGGCGGATATCCGCAAATTCCGGGAAGAAGTGGGGATGGTATTTCAGAAATTCAATCTGTTTCCTCTGCGTACCGTTCTGGGCAATGTGACTCTGGCGCCGGTTCTGACAAAACACAAGAACAAAAAAGAGGCGGAAGCCTATGCCATGGAGCTTCTGGGAAAGGTGGGACTGGAAAGTAAAGCATCTGTTAAGCCTTCCATGCTGTCAGGCGGACAGCAGCAGCGTGTTGCCATTGCCAGAGCCCTGGCTATGGATCCTGTTGCCCTGCTTTTTGATGAACCTACTTCCGCACTGGATCCGGAGCTGGTAGGAGAGGTACTCAATGTTATGCGCAGTCTGGCGGATGACGGCATGACCATGGTTGTGGTAACCCATGAAATGGCATTTGCCAGAGATGTGGCAGACCGGGTGATTTTTATGGCAGACGGTCTATTGTGGAAGAAGGTACACCGGAAGAAGTATTCGGCAATCCCAGGGAGGAGCGCACCAGAACATTTCTTTCCAGATTCCTTGCTTCATAAAATCTGAAAGGCGGGTTAGCAGATGGACAGATATGTTATTACAATTTCAAAGGAATTCGGAAGTCTGGGCAGGCCCATTGCCAGACAGCTTTCCGAGCTTCTGGGAATTGAGTATTACGACAGGGATATTGTAGATGAAACAGCAAAGCGGATGAATCTGCCGGTGCCTGTTATCAGCGATGCCGAGGAGCGGAAATCGGGCTTTTTTGAGATGCTCTTCCCTCTGGGCACTGAAACGGCGGAACAGCAGAAAAAGCTGTTTGATGTACAGTGCGATATCATCAGCCGGCTGGCGGACAGAGAATCCTGCATCATTGTAGGACGCTGTGCCGATTATATTCTGGCAGATTATCCCAATGCCATCCACGTATATATTTATGCTCCCTATGAGGATCGCCTGGCAAACTGCACAGGGCCTCTTGGCATGAAAATGGATGAGGCAAAGAAAATGATTACCCGTGTGGATAAGGCAAGAAAATCGTATCACAAGCATTTTGCAGAATATTCTCAGGAAGATCCCCGGCATAAGGATCTGATCATCAACAGTTCCCTGCTGGGAGTAGAAGGTACTGCCCGGGCACTGGCGGCTGTGGCTGAGATAAAATTCGGAGCCGGCCAGACAAGGAAAACATACGGTCAGATCCTTCAGCTGTAAAAATGTCAGGGGAAAGGATGAAGAAAATGAAGATTCAGATGGGGAAGATTCCTTATGCTTATCAGATCAAGACGATAGATTCTCACACGATCTGGGAACCAACCCGGATCGTTTACGATGGATTTCCCGAACTTGTGGGAGATACCATGATGGAAAAGAAAAAATATCTCATGGAGCATTATGATCTCCTGCGTTCTGCTCTGATGCTGGAGCCCCGGGGACACCGGGATATGTTCGGCGCACTGCTGACGGAGCCGGTTCATGATGAAGCTGATGTGGGCGTTATCTTTATGGACAGCGGCGGATGTCTGAACATGTGCGGTCATGGAAGCATCGGTACGGCCTACACTCTGGTGGAGATGGGCATGGTAGAGGTGAAGGAACCCTACACGGAGGTAGTTCTCGATGCCCCCTCCGGTATCATCCGCACCCGGGTTCATGTGGTAAATGGCAGAGCGGTTGAAGTCAGCATTCTCAATGTTCCCTCTTTTCTGTATGAGGAAGGTCTGGAAATCAGCATTCCCGGAAAAGGCAGAATCCCTTTTGATATTTCATTCGGAGGCTCTTTTTTCGCACTGGTGGATGCGGAAGCAATTCATCTTTCTCTGGAAGCGGAAAATATCGAGGCGATCACTTCTCTGGGCATGGAGCTTCTGAGGCGGATCAACCGCACATTTAAAGTAAAACATCCGTATCTTGATATTACAACGGTGGATCTGGTGGAATTTTACAGTCATACGGACAATCCGGAGGCTGATATGAAAAACTGTGTTATTTTCGGCAACGCACAGGCGGATCGCTGTCCCTGCGGCACCGGAACCAGCGCCAAGATGGCGGCTCTTTACGCCAGAGGTGAGCTGGGCCTGAATCAGGAATTTATCTATGAGAGCATTACCGGCTCTCTGTTTAAGGGAATGGCAACAACAGAAGTGGAGATTGCAGGCCGCCGGGGAATTATCCCTCAGATAACCGGCAGCGCTTACATTACCGGCATCAATACCTGGGTGCTGGATGACAAGGATCCGCTGGAAGATTTATTTGACCAGAAATATGCGGAACTGATGGTTTCCATGGATCCGAAGCTGAGCCATTATGACAGGCTGCTGTATCTGAATCAGGAGCTGTTCGGGCTGATTGAGGAAAAGGTGCCTTTCAACCTGGTCAGCCATCTTTATGTAAATATGGGAAAAGAACGCCAGAATCTGTTGAATCGGAATCGTTTTTATTATAAACTGATACCACAGATTATTGAAGAAGGACAGAAAACAGGAGAATTCAAAACGTCCGACACATCGGAGAATCTTGCAGCCGATTACGCATCTCTGGAGCGCGGCATGATCTACGACTGGTGTGTACAGGGCGGAAACTATAATCTGAAAGAACGCAGCAGGCATTTGCTTCCCCTTTATCTGAAATCGCTGGTGGTATAACATGCTGCGGACCCTTTCAGGAAAAGGTGGGAAAGGCATGAATAAAAAAGAAAACAGAAAAACAGATTTTCTGGTTCACAATGTGGCGGTGAACCTGAAGAAGATCAGGCTGGCCAAGAAAATGAGTCTGGATGAGCTTTCAGAACAGACCGGCGTCAGTAAAAGCATGCTGGGGCAGATCGAACGGGGAGAATCAAATCCTACCATCGGTGTGCTGGGCAAGATCGTCAGCGGACTCAGAGTGGAATTTGATGACCTGATCAGGGAGCCGGACCTGGAGGCCTACAAGGTGGATCACAGGGATCTGATCCCCTCCAAGGAAGTGCCGGGCCAGTATACGGTGTACACGTATTTTCCTTTCGAGAAAAAAAGAAACTTTGAAATCTACATCATCGAACTGGAGCCCCATGGAGTTTATAACAGCGGATCCCACGGGGAAAAAACCATGGAATACATCATCGGAATCGAAGGAACCCTGACACTTGAACTGAAGGATGAAAGCTATACTGTGGAGCCGGAAGATGCTTTGCTGTTTCAGTCGGATAAGGAACACAGCTACAAAAATGAAACAGACGCCAGAGTGCGTCTTGTCAGCGTATTCGCGTTCCTGCCCAAAGCATAGCATAAATGCGTTATAGCGCATTTATAAATTTACACACGCACAGTAAATTCATAAAAAGCTGGTAAAACAGATAAAAATAAAAAATATTAACAAACATATTAACAATATAACGCACAGGTGATATATTCTTTTACAGAAAGAACAAAGGCGTTCCGAAAGGGATGTACTTTGTTTTTTTGTATTTGTTTGTCATATGGAAGGAGAACTGCTATGAGATTGAAAGACACGGGGCTGACGGCTCAGGACATTAAAGACAAAGTTAACAAGTACATGATCGAAACCTATGAGCGTTTTGATTTTATTGCAGAAACAGCAAAAGATCAGTACATGTACGACGAAAACGGTGAAGCATATCTGGATTTCTACGCAGGTATCGCCGTAAACTCGACCGGAAACTGCAACGATAAGGTTGTAGAAGCCGTTAAGGATCAGGTTTCCGATATCATGCATACATTCAACTATCCCTATACCATTCCTCAGGCGCTGCTTGCCGAGAAAATCTGCACAACCATCGGCATGGACAGGATTTTCTTTCAGAACTCCGGTACGGAAGCGAATGAAGCCATGATCAAGATGGCAAGAAAATACGGTGTAGAAAAATACGGCCCCAACAGATACAACATTGTAACTGCTTCCATGGGCTTCCACGGCAGAACCTTCGGTGCCATGTCCGCAACCGGCCAGCCGGACAACGGCTGCCAGATCGGTTTCGGTCCCATGACACAGGGCTTCACCTATGCAGAATACAACAACCTGCAGGCTTTTAAGGATGCTTGTACGGAAGATACCATCGCTATCATGATTGAGCCTGTACAGGGCGAAGGCGGCGTACATCCCGCAACACAGGAATTCATGCAGGGCCTTCGTGATTTTTGTGATGAAAAAGATATGCTGCTGCTGATCGATGAAGTTCAGACCGGATGGTGCAGAACCGGTAAGGTGATGTCCTTCATGAACTACGGCATCAAACCCGATATCGTATCCATGGCAAAGGCACTGGGCGGTGGTATGCCTATCGGCGCAATCTGCGCAATAGAAGAAGTGTCCAAAGCATTTACCCCCGGTTCCCACGGTACCACCTTTGGCGGACATCCTGTAAGCTGTGCTGCAGCACTGGCAGAAGTCAATGAACTTCTTGACCGCAATCTGGCAGATCACGCAAAGAAGATGGGTGACTATTTCATGAACAGGTTAAGAGATCTGCCTCATGTGAAGGAAGTCAGAGGCCAGGGTCTGCTGGTCGGCGTGGAATTTGACGACACCATCTCAGGTGTAGATGTAAAACATGATTGTCTGCACCGTCATCTGCTGATTACAGCAATTGGTGCTCATACGATCCGTATGATTCCTCCGCTGATCATCACGGAAGAAGACTGCGACAAGGCATATGAGATCATTAAAGCATCTGTGGAAGCACTGGCATAAACGAAAATCCGGATAAAATAAGAAGAAAGAATCGGGATCGGTTTTCAGGAACCGGTCCCGATTCTTTCTTCTGAACTGTACATCCTTCTGAACTGTACATCACCCGGACGTGTTTTTCTTTCTTAACAGGCTGACCATCTGCCGTACAACCTGAATATCTTCTTCGTTGAGTCCGGATACGTCGATGCTTTCGCCTTTTTCCAGTCCCAGCAGGTAATCGGTACTTACGTGAAATACCTCCGACAGCTTCCTCAGGGAGACAGATGAAGGCTGACGTTCCTGCAGTTCATAATATGAAATCATAGATTTTGTGGCACCGATCCGTTCTGCCAGCTGTTTCTGAGTCAGGCCGGCCTGTGTGCGCAGTGATTTTAATCTGTCACCAAAGTCCACTATTTTATCACCTCAATCTACTTTCAGTTTACCTGAAATGTGCACTAATATGGTGGAATAGAAAACTAAAATAGTGGATTTACTTGAAAATCAGTGATATAATGATACTATTATGTTGTCTATTTATCCATCCACCATATGGCTATAATTATTCTGGCTAAAAATTCACCTGAATATACTGAAAAAAATATCTATAAATATATATTCAGGGAAATATCAATTTACTATAGCAGGACAGGATATCAGCTTATATGCGCAGATGGGAAAAATGTCAGGAGTGAATATGATAAAATTTGAGAGATTAAAACAATACGAACAAAAGGAAGGCAGCAGGACAACGGCGGATGCGTCTGCAGCAAATACAGATAAAACAGCCGGCATGGCGGTGAAGCGGATGCTTGCCTATGGAGATGAGGAATGGGATGCGGTTCTGGAACCGGAATTGATGACACCGGAGCTTTTCAGTAAGTGTATGATGATCAGTGCACGGATTGATGATTTTGAGACCTTTATGAAACTGGTGCAGGCGCATCCGGATTACTGTGAGGAGCTGTTTGCAGATATTGAGGAGAAATAGGCAAAAACTTTAGCAGGATATCAGAAAAACCCATATCGGAACAGTCAGAAAATACATTGACTTTTTCGGCAGGATTCGCTATGCTTTTTACAAAGCAGTTCAGCAGATACCCGGTTTTTCAGCTGGATTGCTGCAAAGATTAAGGTATGGTGCTCAACAATGAGTGTGCTCGTTTCCTTTCGGGGAGACGGGCGTTTTTGCATACGGACTGGAGTGGGAAAACGATGAATGTGATTTTTATTTCGCCGCATTTTCCGCGGCATTTTTATAATTTCTGTGACCGGCTGAAGACGCGGGGGGTAACTGTTCTGGGAATCGGCGATGCGCCCTGGGAGAGTATTGGCTCTGCATGTCAGAACAGCCTGAGCGACTACCGGTATGTGGAGAGTCTGGAAAACTACGATGCGGTTTACCGTGTTGTGGCGGAGTATATTTTCCGATATGGACGCATTGATTATGTGGACAGCGAAAATGAATACTGGCTGGAGCTGGAGGCCAGGCTTCGCAGTGATTTTAATATCCGAACCGGTCCGGGGCTGGAATTGATGGCTGATATGAACCGGAAATCAAAGATGAAAGCAGCTTACCAGCGGGCCGGAATTCCGACGGCGCGCTGGGTGCTGCCCGGAACGCTGGAGGAAGCGGAGAACTTTGCCGGGAAGGTGGGCTATCCGGTTATCGTCAAGCCGGATAAAGGAGTCGGAGCTGCCAGCACTTATAAGATTCACAATAATGCCGAATTGAAGGAGTTCTGGGAGAAAAAGCCCCATCATATTCCGTTTATTGAGGAGGAACTGGTACCCGGTCATGTGGAATCATTTGATGGTGTTACGGACAGCCACAAGCAGGTGCTGTTCTGTGCCAGTCAGGTGCTGCCCGGCAGTCTGATGGATGCAGTGAATCTGGATGAAGATGTGGTCAGCTACTGCCAGGCGCCCGATCAGGGACTGAGGGAGGCCGGGGAACGCCTTCTGCAGGAATTTGACACACGGAACCGTTTTTTCCATTTTGAATTTTTCCGTCTTGACGAAGACCGGGAGGGACTTGGACGACGGGGTGATCTGGTAGGGCTGGAGGTGAACATGCGTGCCCCCGGCGGACGGATTCCGGATAAAATGAACTATGCCTACGATACGGATGTTTATACCATCTGGGCAGACAGCCTGATTCATGACAGGTGCTTTATAAACAGTGAATTCCGCCACTACATAACTCATGTGGGCCGTAAACATTCCATATCCTATGCCCATACGCAGGAGGAAGTTCGCCGGTACCTGGAAGGAACTGTCATTGAGGATTTTGAAGTGGATCCTGCTCTTGCCGGGGAAATGGGCAATCATGCCTGGCTGCTGAGGGCAGATACACTGGAGGAGCGAAACAGACAGGTGGAATTTATATTGAAGAGAAAGGAAACAAACTAATGAAAAGAGAATATATTGCGCATTACAGTCAGTGTCTGGAGCGGGAGATGCATCTTCTGGTATATGGTCACGATGGCGTGCCGCTGCTGGCATTTCCCTGTCAGGACGGCATGTGCAACAACTGGGAAAGTTTTGATATGCCGGAAGCACTGGGTGATTATATAGAAGCAGGGCGGATTCAGCTGTTCTGTGTCGATACAGTGGACCGGGAAAGCTGGTCCGATATCGGCGGCGATAAGGGGCACAGAGCCTGGGTACAGGAACAGTATTACCACTACATTGTGGATGAAGTGGTTCCGCTGATCCATCAGATCAATCACACCGGCCTGCTGCCGCTGACAACCGGATTCAGTCTGGGCGCGACACATGCGGCCATTGTATTTTTCCGCAGACCGGATCTGTTTGCCGGAGTGGCAGGGCTGTCCGGCTGCTATGATGCGCCTCATTTCTGGGATAACTGGTGCAACGACACGCTTTATGACAACTCCCCGGTTCATTTTCTTGCCAACATGCCGGAAAATCATCCTTACATTAATCTGTACAATCAGCGGAGAATCGTATTCTGCGTGGGGCAGGGACGCTGGGAAAATGAAGGACGCCGCACTACCGGGCAGCTGGCAGAGATTTTTACGAAAAAAGGTATCCGCGGCTGGGTTGACTTCTGGGGATATGATGTGGACCATGACTGGCCCTGGTGGAAAAAACAGATACGCTATTTCCTGCCGTATTTACTTGATGAAGATCAGTAGTGAAACAGGATCCGGAAGGAGGGATTGTTATGCTGCATATACAGGACCCGGCGGTAAATGCATTACTGCTGAAGGGAAGTTTTGGGCTGGAAAAGGAAAACCTCCGTGTGACCCCGGAAGGATATCTGGCACATACACCGCATCCTTTTCCTGATAACAACAATATTGTGCGCGATTTCGGGGAAAATCAGACGGAAATCAATACTCCCGTATTTTCAGATGCGCATGAAGCAGTGGAAGCTTTGATGGAATATTCCTGCCAGATTCAGAAAATACTGCGTGATCTGCCTGACAGGGAAATCCTGTGGCCGTTTTCCAATCCGCCGTTTATCCGCAATGAGCAGGATATACCTGTTGCCCGTTTTTTCGGGAAGGATGTGTCGAAAACTGTGTATCGTGAATATCTTTCTGACCGGTACGGCAGGTATAAAATGACTCTTTCCGGCATTCATGTGAATTATTCCTTTGACGAGGCGCTGCTGAGAGCTGATTTTGCTGCAGGAAAAAAGAGCAGCTCCGGTTCTGAGAAAAATGATTTCAGAGAATATAAAAATCAGTTTTATGTGGAGCTGGCAGAGAAAACAGCTGCATACGGCTGGATTCTTACGGCGGTGACAGCCGCCAGTCCGCTGATAGATTCTTCTTTTGTGGAAAAGGGGCGTTTCGGCGTAGATGAATTCAGCGGAATGGCCTCAGTGCGGTGCAGTGAGCTGGGCTACTGGAATACGTTTGCGCCTGTATTCGATTACAGCAGTCTGCAGTCATACGCCGACAGTATTCAGGCCTATGTGGACGAGGGGCTTCTGGCGTATCCCTCTGAGCTTTACTATCCGGTGCGGCTGAAGCCGGCGGGAAAAAACAGTCTGGAATCGCTGAGGGAGAGAGGTGTCAATCATATTGAACTGCGGATGTTTGATCTCAATCCTCTGACCGAGGCAGGCGTGGATGAACGGGATATCGTGTTTGCACAGCTGCTCCTGGTCTGGTTGGCAGCACTGCCCCGCAGGTCGTTTTCGAAAAAAGACCAGGTTCAGGCGGTACAGAATTTTAAAAATGCCGCTCACTACGATCTGAAAACTGTTAAAATCGTGGCTCCGAACGGAGAGGTATGCTCCGTGGCTCATGCAGCTTCCAGGATTATTGATGAAATGAAGCAGTTTTATCAGGGATATCCTGACGAAGTCCGTAAGGTCCTTGATTTTGAAGAAGCGAAATTTGTGGATGCCGACAACCGCTATGCATGGATCATACGACGCAGATTCAGCAGCAGCTTTGTGGAAAAAGGGCTGCAGCTGGCGGAAAACCTCCAGAAAAGCATGACGTCTGGAAAAAATCCGCAGTAAAATACGTTGACAGCCGGTTATTCATCTGAAATATAAAAGAATCCGGGGAAAAATCCGAAAAAATATGCCCTGCATCTTTGAAGATGCGGGGTATTTGTGTATAATGATGTAGGACAGTGCGGTCTGCTGTTGTACGATTCGGACGGATACTGTCAGGAATACACTATGAAACATCTTAAGAAAGCGAGGTAGTCTATGGAGAAAAAAATTATTCAGGTTGAAGAGAAGGTCCCGGTTCAGCTGCTGATACCGTTGAGTATCCAGCATATGTTCGCCATGTTCGGTGCAACGGTTCTGGTACCGTTTATTTTTGGCATCAACCCGGCCATCGTTCTGTTCATGAACGGTGTCGGTACTTTGCTGTTTATTCTGATCACAAAGGGAAAAGCGCCTGCCTATCTGGGATCCAGCTTTGCATTTCTGGCACCGGCGGGCATTGTCATTGCCAAATACGGTTTCGAGTATGCTCAGGGCGGATTTGTTGTAGTAGGTCTCTGCGGCTGTGTGCTGGCGCTGATCATTTACAAATTCGGAACAGACTGGATTGATGTGGTCCTTCCTCCGGCGGCCATGGGACCGGTTGTGGCTCTGATCGGTCTGGAACTTGCCGGTACTGCAGCATCCACTGCAGGTCTGACCGGTGTGGACACGGTGGAGAGGAATAATGTAATTGTTTTTCTGGTAACACTGGGCGCAGCTGTTTTCGGACAGGTTCTGTTCAGAGGATTTCTGTCTGTAATTCCCATTCTGATTGCCATTATTGCGGGATATATTGCAGCAGCCTGCTGCGGTATGCTTGATTTTGCGGCAGTGTCACAGGCATCCTGGTTTGCTGTTCCCGATTTCCATCTGGCAAAATTCAACGCACAGGCGATTCTCACAATCCTTCCCGTACTTCTGGTCATCACATCCGAGCATATCGGACACCAGATCGTAACAGGCAAGATTGTAGGAAGAGACCTGCTGAAGGATCCCGGTCTGCACCGTTCCATATTTGCGGATAATTTTTCCACGGCCATTTCCGGTCTGATTGGTTCCGTTCCCACCACTACATACGGGGAAAATATCGGTGTTATGGCCATCACCGGTGTATACAGTGTACGTGTAATCGGAGGAGCTGCAGTTCTTTCCATCCTGATCTCTTTCTGCGGAAAGCTTTCCACCCTGATCAGCACGATCCCCGGCCCGGTAATCGGCGGTATTTCCATTCTGCTGTACGGTATGATCGGTACCTCCGGTCTGCGGATTCTGGTTGACAATCGGGTGGATTACGGCAAATCAAGAAATCTGACGCTGACATCGGTTATTTTCGTAATCGGTCTTTCCGGCATTGCGGTCAATATCGGCGATGTACAGCTGACCGGTATGGTTCTGGCCTGCGTAGTAGGCATGATTCTGAGCCTGGTATTTTATCTTCTGGATAAATGGCATCTGACCAACGACTAAATGCCTCCAACATTCAGCTGTAAAAGTATAAGATATGAGAAAACTCCTCTGTATGGACGCAAACATACGGGGGAGTTATTATTTTGTGAAAAAACTATTGACAATACTGTACTAACTGTATATACTGTACATATACAGATAAACAGTATATACAGTGAAGCTTAAGCGAATGGAACAATGAGGTGAAAAAGTGAATATATTCATTGATAATAAGAGCGGTGCGCCGATTTATGATCAGATTTATACGCAGATCAAGAATCAGATCATCAACGGCACGCTGAAAGCGGATGAGGCGCTTCCGTCGATCCGCAACCTGGCCAAGGATCTGCGGATCAGCGTGGTTACCACAAAAAGGGCCTATGATGAACTGGAGAAGGAAGGTTACATTTATACCATTGCGGCCAAAGGATGCTTTGTGGCTCCGAAGAATGTGGAATGGCTGCGGGAGGAGAATCTGAAAAAAATCGAGGAGCATCTGACCGAGATTGCAAAACTTGCTGTTTCATGTAATCTGAGCAGGCAGGATATTATCGACATGTTTAACATTATCAACGAGGAGGAGCAGTAATGAATGGAATGGGAGCAGATAGAGCAGGATTAGAAACAGATAGAGCAGGAACAGAAGCCAGTGCAATTGAAATCAGGGATCTTTGTAAATCTTATCCGGGTTTTTCTCTGGATCACCTGAATCTGACACTTCCCTGCGGATGCATTATGGGGCTGATCGGGGAGAACGGTGCCGGGAAGAGTACCACGATCAAGCTGATTCTTGACATGATACGCCGGGACAGCGGTACGATTACCATTATGGGGAAGGACAATCAGCAAAGACTGAATGCGACCAAAGAGGATATCGGCGTTGTGCTGGATGAAGTGGGATTTCCGGAGTGCCTCAATGCCAGTCAGGTCAATCGCATTATGAAACATACCTATAGAAACTGGAAAGAAGATGTTTTCTTTGATTATCTGAAAAAGCTGTCTGTTCCGGAGAAGAAGCCGTTTCAGGATTTTTCCCGGGGCATGAAGATGAAGCTGGGCATTGCCGCAGCGCTTTCCCACGATGCGAAGCTGCTGATTCTTGATGAAGCCACCAGCGGTCTCGATCCGGTGGTTCGCGATGAAGTGGTGGAGATGTTCAGTGAATTTACCAGAGATGAGAGTCATTCCATTCTGATGTCATCCCATATTGTGAGCGATCTGGAGAAAATCTGCGATTACATCGCATTTCTTCACAAGGGGAAACTGCTGTTGTGTGAGGAAAAGGACATTCTTCTGGAAGAATACGGTCTGATCCACTGTACACGGGAGGCGATTGATGCAATTGAACCTTCTGCCATCAAAGGGAAAAAGGAATCTCCCTACGGTGTGGAAGCGCTGGTGCTGCGCGAAGCGGTGCCGGAGGAAATCAGCATCAGCCCGGTTACGATTGAAGAGTTATTTGTATTTATGGTGAAGGAGGCGTAACGAATATGAAAGGACTTTTTCTGAAGGATTGTTATATGATAAACAAGTACTGCCGCGCGGTTTTTTTCCTGATGCTGGTATTTCTGGCCGTTTCTGCAGCAGGAGATGATAACCTGTTTTTTACGATCTATCCTATGATGGTGGCAAGCATCATTCCCACCACACTGCTGTCCTATGATGAAAAAAGCGGATGGAATGTTTACAGCGGTACCCTTCCTTATTCCCGTTCACAGCTGGTTTCGGTTAAGTACCTGATAGCTGCGGTACTGATTGCCGGTATCTGGATTATCGCAGCGGCGATTCAGGGGATCCGCACGGCAGCGGGTGTGGGACTGGCATGGGAAGAACTGAGCTGGACGTTGTCGATTCTGCTGCTTCTTGGTCTGATTTCCTCCAGTGGGATACTGCCGGTTATGTTCAAATACGGTGTTGAAAAAGGAAGAATGGCATACTACATTATGATTGCCGTTACATGCGGAGGCGGAGTTGCTTTCCCGCAGATCATTGAGAAGATCAATCTCTCTGTTAATGTACAGGGGTATCTGATTCCCGTACTGCTTGCTGCTGCAGGAATTGTTCTGTTCTGCATATCATGGATTGTTTCCATAAAAATATATGTGAAACGTGAAATCTGATCAGGGAAGAACAGAAAGCTGAGATATTCGGGAAAAAGATATACATGCTGATGGTCTGGAGCGGAATGCAGGATAAATATTTCTGATGGGGATAGATAAACGCTGTCTTATGTGTTAAAATTAATGCAGTTATGTGCAGGAAGCAGATATGAGCAGGAAGCAGATATGGGAGCAAAGGAGGCATGTGAGGTGCGGACAATTGGTATCGGCCATCAGGATTTCGGGAAGATTATCACAGACGATATTTTTTATGTAGATAAGACGGATTTTATCAGGGAATGGTGGGAAAATCAGGATTGCGTGACCCTGATCACCCGTCCGCGCCGCTTTGGAAAAACACTGACCATGAGTATGGTAGAACAGTTCTTTTCCGTCAAATATGCGGACGGCGGCAGGAATTTTCAGGGTCTGTCCATATGGCAGTATGAGAAGTTTCGCAGTCTGCAGGGAACATATCCGGTGATCAGCCTGTCATTTGCCAGTGTGAAGGAAAAGGATTACAGGGAAACCCGCAGGAAGATATGCCAGATACTGGTTAATGTTTATAATCAGTATGATTTTCTTCTGGAGGCGGACTGCCTGACGGAAAAGGAAAAAGAGTTTTTCCGTTCGGTTTCTATCGATATGGGAGAAACGGAAGCAACGATGGCTCTGAATCAGCTTTCCCTGTATCTTATGAAATATTACGGAAAAAAGGTGATGATTCTGCTGGATGAATATGATACACCCATGCAGGAAGCATATCTGCACGGATACTGGGAAGATGCGGCTTTTTTCATGAGAAGTCTGCTGAATGCATCATTTAAAACAAATCCTTTCATGGAACGGGCGATTCTGACAGGAATTACGAAAATCAGCAAAGAATCCATATTTTCTGATCTTAATAATCTGGAGATCGTAACCACAACTTCGGACAAATATGCTTCCTGCTTCGGATTTACGGAGGAGGAGGTCTTTGCTGCGCTGAAAGAGTATGATCTTTATGAGGCGAAGGAGGCTGTAAAGTTCTGGTACAATGGGTTCACATTCGGAGAAGTCAGCGATATTTACAATCCCTGGTCTATTCTGAATTATCTGGAGAAACGCAGGCTGGCTGCTTACTGGGCAAACACCAGCAGCAACAGTTTTGCGGGGAGTCTTCTGCAGACAGGAAGTGCAAGGCTGAAAGCGGATTTTGAGCGTTTGCTGCAGGGGAAGATTCTGGAGACGGAGATCAATGAGCAGATTGTATTTGACCAGCTGGGTCAGGACGAGACGGCAGTATGGAGTCTTCTTCTGGCAGCGGGCTATCTGAAGATAAAAGATTATCACGCCGGTATGACAGAATATGGAGAATGGAAGGAAGTATACCGGCTTGAACTGACCGATTTTGAAGTAAAGGTAATGTTCCGCAATATGATCCGAAGCTGGTTCAAACCGGTAGATACGGAATATAATGACTTTATACGGGCAATGCTGCGGGATGATCTGGACAGCATGAATGATTATATGAATTCTATTGCCCTTGCCGTGTTCAGCTGCTTCGATACCGGAAATCATCCGTCCGGTAAGGCACAGCCTGAACGCTTTTATCATGGATTTGTACTGGGCCTGATGGTGGAATTGAGCGGAAGATACCGGATTACATCAAATCGTGAAAGCGGATACGGAAGGTACGATGTGATGCTGGAACCGCAGAACACGGAGGATGATGCGATCCTTCTGGAATTTAAGGTATATGATTCCAGAAGAGAAAAATCACTGGAAGAAACAGTGGCTCGCGCACTGGATCAGATCAATTCCGAAAGATATACCGTTTTGCTGGAAGCAGCAGGAATCACAGCGGACAGAATCCGGTCGTATGGATTTGCATTTCAGGGAAAAAGGGTGTTGATTGGAGGCGGCAGGCATGCAGATTACAGAACTTCAGATACGTAATTTCAAGTCCATCGGCAGCATGAAGATTTCCGATGTGGAAAATGCTCTGATTCTGGTGGGGAAGAATAATACGGGGAAGACGGCGGTGCTGGACGCAATCCGGGCCGTCAGCGGTGTTTATGAGATACAGGATGAGGATTTTCAGGAGGATTATGCCAACATTGAAATAGGTGTCAAGCTTTTGATTACACCGGAGGATCTTCGGGGATTTCACAGCAGCGGAGTGATCAGTTCATACCGGAGATATGATGCCTGGTATCGGGATTTCTGTAAAAAGCTGCCTTCCTATAGGGAAGAAACAGAAGAAGGGGAAGAAGCAGAAAACAGGGAAAAAACAGAGGACAGAGAAAAAACAGAAAAAAGGGAAGGGGCAGAAGGCAGGGAACAGGCTGCCGGCGGGACGCTGGCATTTACCTTTACGGCGAACCGTGACGGGAAGATCCGTTACAGTGACGGCGTTCAGAAGAATAATACCTGGATTTTGAAGCTGTTTCCGGTGATCTATTATATGGATTCCCAGAGGAATCTGAAGCAGTTTCAGGACGATGTGCTTCTGCTGCAGGAGGATGAACTGCTGAAGCGCATGCGCTCCGGATGCTGTCTGTTCAATCAGGCAAAACTCTGCGACCACTGTTTTTCCTGTATCGGATTGATCAACCAGAAAAAGCCGGAGGAACTGAATGCTTTTGAGACGGCAAAGCTTCTTGATTTTAAGCTGTACCAGCTGAATCTGGATGAATTTTCAAAAAAAGTCAATAAAAATTACCGGAGAAACGGCGGGCAGGATCGGATCGTGTATTCCATGAACCGGGATATCGAGAGGATGTTGTCGGTGACGGCGGAGATCTACAGCGAAGGGAAGAAAAATCCGAGACCGGTGGAGCAGCTGGGCAAGGGTATGCGGAGCATTTACATGTTGTCTCTGCTGGAGACCTACGCAGAGGGGGAAGGACAGAATCCGGGCATTATCATTGTGGAGGAGCCGGAGCTTTTCCTCCATCCGAAGCTTCAGAAGATATCAGGAGAGATTCTGTACCGGCTTTCGCGGAAAAATCAGGTGATTTTCTCCACCCATTCACCCAATCTGCTGTCCAATTTCAACAGCAGGCAGATTCGACAGGTGGTTCTCGATGATAATGGCTGTTCTACGGTGCGCAGGCATACGAATATCAGTGTGATTCTTGATGATCTGGGCTACAGCGCCAATGACCTGATGAACGTGGATTTTGTCTTTATTGTGGAGGGCAGGCAGGATAAAAGCCGTCTGCCTCTGCTGCTGCAGAAATACTATTCCGAGATGTATGATGAGAAGGGCAATCTTTCACGGGTGGCCATCATCACCACCAACAGCTGCACCAACATCAAGACCTATGCCAATCTGAAATATATAAATCAGGTTTATCTGAAGGATAATTTTCTGATGATCCGGGACGGTGATGGCAAGGACAGCGGGATGCTGAAGCGCCAGCTGTGCCGATATTACGAAGAACGCAATCAGCAGGATGTGGACCATTTGCCTCGGGTTACTGAGAAAAATGTACTGATTCTGAAATATTATTCCTTTGAGAATTATTTCCTGAATCCTGAAATCATGACGCAGCTTCATATCATCCGGTCACCGGAGGAGTTTTATGAGATTTTCCTGGAAAAATGGAAGGAATATCTTCACAAAATCAAAAGCGGGCAGCGGCTGCAGGAGGTGCTGGGCAGAGATCTGGAAAACGTGGAGGATGTAAGAACGCATATGGAAGAAATCAAAATTCATATGCGCGGGCATAATCTTTACGATATTTTCTATGGAAGATATAAAAATCAGGAAACGAAAGTTCTGCGCCGCTATATCGAACTGGCACCCAGGGATGATTTCAGGGATATTCTGGAGGCAATTGACCGGTTTATCTATTTTGAGAACCGGAAGCGGTAAAATTAACATGGAGAGGGACGGATTAAGATGACTGTTCGAATATCTTATATACCGGAATTGAAAGAGGGCCAGTCCCTCTTTTGATTCCGGTATTCTGTGCAGCAGATTATAACATTTACAATATTGACATTTATAACATTTACAATATTGACATACTACACCTTCATCATCCCCGACATGACCCATCCGCCTGCTGCGCCGCATGCCATGATTTCTTCCATCTGTTTTTTGCTGACATGCTTTCCCTCCATATGTATCCCGCCGATGGCGTATACCGGTATGGTGACGTTTTCACAGACTGCCTGGAGAAAACGGAGTCCACGGGGCGGCAGGCCTTTTTTGCAGTCGGTGGTGTAGATGTGACCTGCAGTGATGTAGGAAGCCCCCAGTTTTTCCGCTTCCATGGCTTCTTCCACGGAATGGACGGAGGTTCCGATGATGGAGAATGTTTTCTTTATGCTGCCCCATGTTCCATCTGCCCGGTGCCTGCGCAGCAGCGGAAGCGGCAGGTGGATGGCAGGACAGTTCAGGTTTATCGCCGTTTCCACAAAGGTGTGAAGGATGCAGGGAACGCCATAGCGGCTGCAGATTCCCATGATTTCTTCTGCAGCAAGAGTATATTCTTCTTCTGTCAGATCCTTTTCCCGCAGGATGACTGCTTTCGGGGACAGTCGGCAGACACGTTCCACCTGCTCAGTCAGAGGACGGCTGCACAGGCGGCGGTTGGTGACGGCGATGATGTTTTGCAGCGTGGAGATTTCCCGCTCCGTTTTTTGGGGGTATTGTTTACTGCAGGTACACATAATCGTTCATGACCGGCTGCAGCCCGTTTTTCAGAAGATCATTGTAGACTTCGTCTACTGTTCTGCCGTCGGAGATTTCAAACTGATCATCTCCTTTTTCCTCGATATCATCTGCGTGGCTGCCGATGCCGGTGCTGACGCCTGCGGAGATCTTGGTGGCACAGATGTTGACCAGATTATCACGCACCCGCGCACATTCTCTGGTGGAAATGGTGATGCTTGCAAAGGGCATGAACAGACGGTAGGCGCAGACTACCTGCAGCAGCTGTGCCTCGTGGACATCTTTGGGATTGATCCGGTCATTGTTTATGATGGGGCGCAGTCTCGGGCAGGAAAATGCAATTTCTGCGTGGGGGTATTTGCGCTGCAGCAGATAAGCATGGTATCCGGTGGCAAATGCATCCTTGCGGAAGTCATCCAGTCCCAGCAGTGCGCCGAAGGCAACGCCCCGCATGCCGCCGCGGATGGCACGTTCCTGGGCATTGACACGGTAGGGGAAGATCCGTTTGTGGCCGGCCAGATGGAGCGTTTCGTATTTGTCGGAATTGTATGTTTCCTGAAAAACGGTTACGTAATCGGCTCCGCACTGGTGAAGATACGCATATTCATCGGAATTCATGGGATAAACCTCCAGGCCGATGACCTTGAAATATTTCCGGGCGATCCTGCAGGCTTCACCGATGTATTTTACATCGGATTTTTTACGGCTTTCGCCGGTCAGGATCAGGATCTCCTGAAGACCTGTTTCGGCTATGGCAGCCATTTCCTTCTCAATCTGCTCTTCGTTCAGAATGGCGCGGTTGATTTTGTTGTGGCAGTTGAAACCGCAGTAAATACAGTAGTTTTCGCAGTAATTTGCGATGTAGAGAGGCGTGAACATACAGATGCTGTTGCCGAAATGTTTTCTGGTTTCTCTGCGGGCCGCCTGTGCGATGTCCTCCAGCAGGGGCAGAGCGGCCGGTGAAAGGAGGGCTGCAAAATCCTCCGGCGTCCGGTTGTCATGTGCAAGAGCACGGCGTACATCGGCTTCAGTATAGCGGTCATAGTCATAATCATTCATGGCGGCAATGACCTGATCCATGATGTCGGATTCCAGAACCTCCATACCGGGCAGGTAGGTCATATGATCGATGCGGTTTTTCTTCAGATCCTCCAGAATTTCTTCACTTAAAATGCTTTCATTCAAGTGCAGGTCTGTCTGTGTATCTGTTAAACATTGCTTCGTCAGATTCTGTTCTCCCTGAACCGGGCTGCTTTCTGATAAAGTTTCTGATAAAGTCACAGTATTCATGGTCTTACACCTCCTGATCCTTTAAAAATCCGGTCAGCGGTGAGGATGCGCTGGCCCCTTTGCTCAGCGTTCTGCCCAGACCTGAAAGGTAAGCACTTCTGCCTGCTTCGATGGCTTTTTTGAAGGCTTCGGCCATGGCGGGAACGTCACCGGCTGTTGCGATGGCTGTATTGGCCATAACAGCGGCAGCACCCATTTCCATGGCTTCGCAGGCCTGAGATGGACGGCCGATGCCCGCGTCCACGATGATGGGAAGTTCGATTTCATCAATCAGGATCTGGATGAAATCCTTTGTGCAGAGGCCTTTATTGGAACCGATGGGAGCACCCAGGGGCATGATGCAGGCGGCACCTGCATTTACCAGATCTCTGGCGGCATTCAGATCGGGGTACATGTAAGGCATGACAACGAAGCCTTCTTTTGCCAGAATTTCGGTAGCTTTGATTGTTTCATAATTGTCGGGCAGCAGGTATTTTGAGTCACGGATAACTTCCACCTTGACGAAATCGCCGCAGCCAACTTCGCGGGAAAGTCTGGCAATGCGCACTGCTTCTTCGGCATTCCTTGCACCGGAGGTGTTGGGCAGCAGCGTTACATTGTCGGGAATATAATCGAGAATGTTGGCAAGCCCGCCTTCATTGGCACGACGCAGGGCCAGTGTGATGATCTGGGCTTCTGCCTTTTCGATGCAGGCCTTCACCAGTTCCAGAGAGAATTTACCGGAACCAAGGATAAAACGGGAAGTGAATTCATGTCCTCCAAGAATAAATTTATCATCTGTCTGCTTCATATGTATATCCTTCTTTCTGTTGCTTTTGTTTTAGATTTGGCTTTATTTTTATTTTTGCTTTTATTTTTATTTTTACTTTTATTTTATGCTATTCTGTTTTTACTTCCGCTTTGACTTCTGTTTCTGCTTTCTGTTTTACACATCCTCCTCGCCCATAAGCAGGCGGGTAATCATGTTGGCTTCATGAGCGGCGCAGAGAGCGGCGCGGGGGGCCATCAGTCCTTTGCCGTAAACAGCTTCAGTGCTTTCGTCTCCGCACAGATAGAAATTGCGGGAGACTCTGCGTGTGCGGATGATATTGCTGCTTTCATAACCGGCAAGTCCCGAAGCAGCGACCAGCTTTTTTTCAGGAAAATGCTCCAGAATTCCGCATACAAGGGTGGATTTTGCTTCCGGGTCATCGAAGGCCTCGCAGATAATATCTTCCCCGAGGAATAATTCCTGCAGATTTTCTTCCGTCACCCGTACACAATCGGTGGTAATATCGAGCCAGGGATTAATTTTCAGAAGCTGAGACCGAAGGGCATCGGTTTTATACATGCCCACATGTTCCAGAAAATACTGCTGGCGGTTCAGATTGGTCAGATCGACCCGGTCAAAGTCGATCAGATGCAGATGCCCGACACCGATTCGCGCCAGTGCAGATGCTACATTGGAACCAAGCCCGCCAAGGCCGGCCACAGCCACACGTCCGCGGCTCAGCAGTTCCTGAGTTTCTGCAGAATGGCGTTTGATCAGAGCCTGATCAAGCTGCTCTTTTGTAAAGCAATTTTTCTTCCATACGTCTGTCGCTTCATGATTTAAAGCTTCACTCAGAAATTTGTTCAATGCTTCCATCAATCAGCCGCCCCCCACAAAGCTTACGATCTCCAGTATGTCGCCGTCTTTCAGAACTGTTGAAGCATAGGTATTTTTGGGCAGTATTTCGTAATTCAGTTCCACGGCAATCCGATTGATCTGATACTGATTTGCTTCCAGGTATTCAGCCACGGTAACCGGCTGTTCGGGGATAAATTCTTTTCCGTTTACAGTAATCATGTGTTTCCTCCTTTCCGGAAATAAAAAAGAGTTCACAAAGAAATACACCCGCGGTGGTGTACCCCTTCATGAACTCCTGTTCAATCTCAAATGTTTCTGTCAGTCTGCATGCAGACTGCTGTATTCAATTTACAAGCAATAGTATAGTGATTTTTACGGAAAATGTCAAGAAAGAATGTCAGAAAAGTTGCATCCGGCAGATTTTTAAAATTTTCCTTGACAAATGTATATCGCAGTGCTATATATAATTATATCGAGGTGCGATATATCGTACCATAATATATATGAAGCGGAGGTGCTTGGTTGGATTCTCATATTAAGAAGGTGTATGTTCCCATGACAGAGACCGGATTTTATATCCTGCTGTGTCTCAGAGAGGAAGCACATGGATACAGTATCGTTCAAAAAGTGGAAGCCATGACAGATGGGGCGGTCGGGCTCAGCCCCGGCACCATGTATGGCAGTTTATCGAAGATGGAGAAGGATGGCCTGATCCGGTTTGTCAGGGAAGAAGATAAGAGAAAGCTTTATAGGATTACAGATCTGGGACAGCAGGTGCTTGATCTGGAGATGAGGCGCATCGAGCGTCTGTACAGGAATATGATGGAAGAACGTGATGACGGAAAGTGATGGTATGGCATGAAAATCAGGATGTCCGGCAATAAAAAATACGCGGCAGCAAAAGAGAGGAGAGCACAGATGGCGGATACAGAGAGAAAAAGAACAAATAAAACGGAATTACGCTTTTTTACAATTCTGGAGTGGAAGAAAGAGGAGAAATATCTGCAGAAACGGCACAGTGAAGGATGGAAATTTATCGGTGTAACTTTTCCGGGACTGTACCATTTTGAAGCATGTGAGCCGGAGGATGTGGTTTATCAGCTGGATTACAATCAGGAGGGAGCGGCCCACCGGGAGGAATATATTCAGATGTTTCATGACTGCGGCTGGGAATATATACTGGATTTTGCAGGCTACAGTTATTTCAGAAAACCGGTTTCAGCCATGGACGGATCGGATCCGGAAGAAATCTTCTGCGATGACGATTCCAGAGCCGATATGATGAAGCGGGTATTCAGAGGACGTATGATACCGCTGATTGTCATATTTCTCGGCATTATCATTCCCCAGCTGTTTTCGCAGAGTCACACAGGAGGGACGTTCGGTATGATCCTGACCGGTGCATATGT